>JBDNGR010000206.1:0-5210 GCA_041689165.1 Coxiellaceae bacterium | reverse complement strand
GTGTTAAACTTGCGTCCTTCGCGCCAAATCACTCTCGGCTTACTTATAATACATGCTTTGAGTTTAGCTAGTTTAAGTTTATATACAGCAAATTTTATTATTAAAACCTTGTTAACGGCCTTAATTTTAGGGCACGCTTATCACACGTATCGTCACTATGCTGCTTTAGAAAGTGGAGATAGCATACATTCACTGGAATTAAATACTCGCGAAGAATGGTGGTTGTATTCCAAATATGGAATGACTGAAGCTGAATTATTGGGAGCGAGTTTTATTACGCAATATTTAATTGTATTGAACTTTAAAACAAAAAAGATTCTAAAAACATCCGTTATGTTAACACGGGATTCTGTGAGCGCTGAGCAATGGCGTAAATTGCGAGTGTATTTAACCATCCATAAGTTAAATTAAAGGTGTTTGTGTTTGTAGGGGCCGGCCCCCGTGCCTGCCCTCTCAACGGCACATCAATGCCATTTACCACAGATGCACCCAACTGAAAGAGGGCGGGCACCCAATTTACACAGCAGAGCCGCCCCTATAAGACCGTGGTTATTTTTAGTATTGCAGCGATATTGTGATCAATGAGATCAGACCAGAAAATAGATGGGGTGTTGGGCCGCGCATGCTCGAAGACTCGCAAGCTCAGCCCAAGCTACGGTGCCAAATTACGGCTTAAGAATCGTATCTTTGGCTTCAGGCAAAAGCTGCGGATAATCCGTCACAAAATGTAAACCGCGGCTTTCGTGGCGCGCCAGTGCACAGCGTATACTCAAAGCACAAACTTCCACTAAATTGCGCAACTCAATCATCGCTTTCATGGGTGGTGAATGATAAAACTGTTGTTCAATGATCGATTGCGTATAGCTGATGAATTCTAGTGCTTCTTGCATAGTGTTTTTTTGGCGCACAATGCTTAATTTGTCCCACATACATTGACGTAAGGCGAGAGTGAGTGCAGGGATATCCAAGGGATTAATTTGATTTTGAAACTGAGGTGTTTGAGGTACGAATTCCTGATTAATTTTAGGCTGAGCCAGTTTTGCTTTAATTGAACGACTACTGCTTGCGGCGAAGACTAAACATTCTAGCAAGGAGTTGCTAGCCATGCGATTAGCGCCATGTAAACCGGTGAACGCAACTTCACCAATCGCATACAAGTTGGTTAAATCAGTTTTTCCTTCAAGATCAGTTACCACACCACCACAAGTGTAGTGCGCAGCCGGAACAACAGGAATCAGTTCTTTAGTGATATCAAAACCAAAACTTAAGCATTGACGATAAATGGTGGGAAATAAGCGTTTAAGTTCTGCGGTAGGTTGATGGCTAATGTCTAAATAAACATGCGGAAGTTTATGTTTTTTCATTTCGCTATCGATAGCGCGAGCGACTATGTCACGTGGTGCTAATTCAGCACGGACATCGTAATCGAACATAAAACGTTGTCCATCCGCCAATACTAAATGTGCTCCTTCACCACGCAAAGCTTCACTAATTAAAAAAGTAGAATGAGTAGGGTGGTACAGATAAGTAGGATGAAATTGATTAAATTCTAAATTAGCCACACGGCAGCCAGCACGCCAAGCCATGGCAATGCCATCACCGGAAGTCGATTCGGGATTCGTAGTGTGTAAATAACAACGACTGGCGCCGCCCGTAGCGAGCACAGCCATACGTGCTTGGAACGGCGCGAGTTGTGCGGTGACATTATTAAAAATCCAGGCACCACGACAAACACCCTGCTCTAAAATCAAATCCATGGCAGTGTGTTCACTGAAGCAATCAATATTGGGATGTTGGTAGGCTTGTTCGGCTAAAGTATTGACAATCACAGAACCAGTTTTGTCAGCCACATGTACCACGCGGCGATGCGAATGACCGCCTTCACGTGATAAATGTAATTGTTGATTATTGGCATTGGTAAATTGCACACCGTGTGCCATTAACCATTCAATCGCTTCTTTCGCGTGCTCGACTGTGAAACGCACGCTATCTGGATGGCATAAACCAGCACCAGCAACTAAAGTATCTTGAATGTGATTTTCATAACTATCTTCTTTTTGGTCTAAAGCGGCTGCAATACCGCCTTGGGCGTATTGTGAGCTGCCTTCTTGTAAAGAAGCTTTGCTAATTAAAGCTACCGAACACTTATCAGCCAGACTCAACGCAAGACCTAAGCCTGCGGCTCCGCTGCCAATAATTAAAACATCGTAAAGTTTGGTTTGTTGCATATTTAGTTGTTTGTGCTCAACGATAGAGTGTGGATGATAGTTTAAGGCTAATGCTATAACAACATGTTCGAAAAAAAAGATAGGCTAAGGCTATCAAAAATAGTATCGATAGTATGTTTTTCTGGTTTTCTGTGGATAGATTTTCATGGGAAAGCAAGGGTGGAAAATAACAAAGGCGCTAAAAGCGCCTTTGTTCAGTTTCGCGAAATGATTAGCTTTAGTGAGATCCTGCCGAGCCAGTACGACTAGTAGGACTAGTAGGACTAGCACCGTCGGCTTCTCGTGTATCTGAGACTTCAGCAAAACCACCATGTGCAACTAGATGCCGAAGATCTGCCCTGAATTTTGGGTTGCCGGCACCAGCTCCCGAATCTTCCGAGGGAAGACCAGCTGTAACTCCACGCACTGGCGGCACTGGTCCTGGTCCTGTGTTGCCGGCAAAGGGAAAGGTTGGAGTAAAAGCTGAGAGTACCTCACGATAAAAAGTGGCAGCTCCAGAGGCAGCTAGAGCGGCACCACCATTCCCGCCTCTTGTAGTTGGGGTCGAAGCTACTCCAGCACTATCCGCAGTTACGGGTGCCCCTGATGGGACTGCTTGGCCGGTACCAGAACCCAAGAGACTCGTAGTTTCGGGCACATCTTCACCTGTTGATACTCCTGCAACAGGCTGTTTTTCAGCATCGGAAGTTTTATGATCACCGAGTAATCCAAAACTGAGCAAAGTGCCACTAAGGCCCAAAGCTGTTGTTGCAACGATAATCACAATAGCCCACGCAAAACTTAAACCACTACTAGCTAAACTAGTGCTGAAAGCAGCTAATAAAGGGGTTAGTGGTATGGGAGCGAAAAAGCTTAAAGCAAATAAAGCACCAAAGACCGTAGCAGCAAGACTCGTAACAACAGCAAGCATTAACAGTCTGTTTTGAGATTTTTTCCACCAAGCGCTGTTGAGAGGGGTGATATAAGTAGGGCGCATAATAAGTAACTCCTTGAGATATAGATAACGTGTAAAAATTCGTCCTCAAAGTAAAATTCTTTGATTCAGAAGATGCAGTGTAAACGAATCATTTTTAAATGCCTAGAGTATTTTGCACAAGCTTCAATTAACAAACGTCGAGAAAGGATTTTTTTTAAAGAAGTGTGATTCAAGACGGAGCTCAAGAATTGGGATTGTATAATGATGCGGCGAAGTATTGGCTGTTGCAGCAGTGTCTGATTCAGGATTTCGCGCGGCTCCATTAGAGACGACTAGTTGTGATGGTGGGCAGGCTTTGTGCCTAACGATAGGTGGGGCAGCATCCCTTAGTGCATTCCCATAAATTGCAAAAGAACTGTGCTTGATTTTTCTCCAGTCAATCATTTCTTTTGGCCATAATTGAGTGGCTACAAAAGGACAGTTGTGATCAATAAAATTTGGGCAGGAAAATACATGGGGTGTTGGGCCACGCATGCTCGAAGACTCGTAAGCTCAGCCCGACCTACCAACGCTGTGATGATGCTTGTGCAATTACCGCTGCGATGCAGAGAGTAATTTTTTTGGCAGTAGGAATATCTAAAAACTCATTCGGACCGTGGGCATTGGAGTGTGGCCCCAATACTCCGGTAATTAAAAACTGCGCATGAGGAAATTGCTTGCCCAGCATAGCCATGAACGGGATGGTTCCACCTTCGCCGGTAAATGCCATGGGTGCACCAAAAAATTGTTCTGAAGCTTTATTACAAGCGTCTAATAAGTTTTCATTAAAAAGCGGTGCATGCCAACCTGAGCTAACATGATCAATAACAAAACGAATCTGGGCTTTAAAAGGCGGGTCTCGCTCTAATTGAGCTTTGAGCGCATCGGCAATTAAATTAGCATCCGCAGTAGGCGGTGTGCGCAAGGATAGTTTAATGCTAATTTCTGGCAAAGTGACGTTACCGGCTTTTTCTAAGCTAGGTAAACCGGCGATGCCGGTGACACTGAGCGCGGCGCGCCAATTACGATTTAACAAGAGTTCATAATCATCTGAATGCAGGGTGGTGGTTTCACCTGCTAAAGGATAGGAATTTTTGAACGAACTCGCTAATAAGCTAGCCATCTGGCGAGTTTGTTCTTGACGTTCTTCTGGAATGGCAACCACGGCTTCTTCTAATAAGATATGCCCATTCTCATCATCTTCAATGCGTGCCAACAATTGCCGCAAAATTAAAAAAGGATTAGGTGCAACGCCACTTCCGTAGCCAGAATGAATGCCTTCATTTAATACTTTGATCTGTAATTTGCCGGTAATATTGCCACGCAAGGAACTGGTGCTCCACAAGCGCTCATAATCACCGCAACCTGAATCCAAGCAAATTACTAAGTACGGCGTGCCAATACGTTTTTCTAAACCTTGTAAATAAAAAGGTAAATCATCACTGCCTGATTCTTCGCAAGCTTCGATTAAAATGCAGCAAGTGGGATGTGCGATATTTTGCGCTTGCAGCAAACGAATGGCGGTGAGAGCGGCGAATAAGGCATAGCCATCATCTGCGCCGCCTCGACCATAGAGACGTTGGTTTTTGATAACCGGCTGCCAAGGTCCCAGGTCGGCGTCCCAGCCTTCCATTTCGGGTTGTTTGTCCATATGTCCATACAATAAGACTTGGCCAGGCAAACTACCGGTTATTTCAATAAAAAGTAGCGGTGTGCGCCCTTCAGCTTCTAGCAGCTCACACTGCAAACCGCTGATAGTTTGACGCTTCGCCCATGCCACTAACAACTGCATGGCTTGGTTCATGTAACCATGCACTTGCCAATCAGCATCAAAGGCCGGTGATTTATTAGGAATACGGATGTAAGCTTCCAGCACCGGAATAATCTCTTCATCCCAGATTCGCTCGGCTTCAGGTAAGCAGGTGGATAATTTTTTAAGTGCTGACATATACCCATCGTAACTCAAAATGCGAAGCTAGGCTTCCACCTTAAGTCGACTTTGAGGCGTTCTTCAATCACAAAAAGCT
>JBDNGR010000205.1:0-10991 GCA_041689165.1 Coxiellaceae bacterium | reverse complement strand
TAGCTGTGTGTAATAATGCGGGTGAATTGCTAAAAAAAGTGATTAACAGGATTTGCAAAACGAATACTTGCTTCCGTGAAGCGTTTGAAGAATATGCAAAACTCAAGCATATGGCAGCTTTACTCCGTGCGAAAATTGCACCTGAACCCAATCCAGCTGTTGGTGCTATTGAATTAGATTTTAATGCTGCTGCTGGATGGCTGGCCTGGTTCGGTGCCCCTGACTCGCTAAGCTTCATGACGGATCTTTCCAAAATTTCGATCGGTGCTGCAGAAGCAAATTTGGCGCGAGAGTTTCTGAGTGCCCTTAGAGGGGGCGGCTTTGCTGTTAATAGTCCGCTGCCTGGTTTTTCAACCAAGCTAGTACTGGCAGTTTCTTTGGAGTTAACCCAGGGTAATTCGGATCAAAAGATTTGTGATCCTCTGAGCTTGTCGTTAAAGCCAACAGGTGACGGAGTTTTTTGTTACCTAAAGAAGGCTTATCCCGTTTCAGTCCTTAACAATGAAGTTCCACCTGGAGCTGAGAGAGAGCCAATAGTTTTCTATGCAGTAGCCAAACCTGTGCCGAAGCTAGAAGGTGATGGTTATCAATTGGAGCAAGCCAGCTTGTTTGTTGTTTATCCCTCTTGCCTTAACCTGTTAAATATGGGTGTAGATAAGACCGGTGAAACAGCAGCTGCAAGCATGTCAGTTTATCTGGCAGGTTTAGCGGTGACTGGACAGGCGAAATTATTCGAACAAGCAATGCGTAAATGGGGAGCTGATGAAGCCGTCGTAAGACCGGTGCCTCACGCAGCGGATTTGCTAGATAGCCTAGCGGCAGGTCTTGGTGGAGCTGCTGGCGCGGAAATGCCCTATTCCCCGGTCACTAGTTTTCAGGATGCTCCAGCGGCGGGGGGAGCCGGAGCCGGAACGGCCACGGCCACTTCTGCAGCAGTTCCAGTTATCTTGCGAACCAACTTGAGGCCGGCAGCTCGCCCTTTTATGGCTCAACATGCGGCGGCTATTAAAATTACAACTAGTACTGGGCCGGCTTCATCGACAGTTTCATTGCTTACCGGCCCAGGCCGAGCATTCACAGCTCCAGCTCCAGCTCCAGCTCCAGCTCCAGCTCCAGCTCCAGCTCCAGCTCCAGCTCCAGCTCCAGCTCCAGCTCCAGCTACTGCTGTGCAAGATACCGCAGCTCAAGAGGGTGATATTCCCTTAACGGGTCCGGGCTTTGTGAGGTCATGGAGTTCGGATGGACCTTGATCGTGCAAATGGGTAAAATAGACCTCTTACAAAACCTTGGATCACGAGATAATTTCGCAGAAAAAATGAGCGAAGAACCGGAGTGTATGGCTTATACATGACGATTCTGAGCGATTTTTTCATAGAAATTGGCCGTCAGCGGAGGTTTTGCAAGGGGGTCTAATGGCCGCCTTTTAAAATGGCCACATTGCACTAAGGAACCCTCATGATTGTTCAGCCCAAAGTTCGCGGTTTTATTTGTACCACAGCGCACCCCGAAGGTTGTGCGGCTCATGTGCAAGAGCAAATTAATTATGTTAAAAGCCAAGCGCCTTTGGCACATCCTCCTAAAAAAGTATTAGTGATTGGTGCATCCACGGGCTATGGTTTGGCCAGTCGAATTGCGGCGGCTTTTGGAACAAATGCGCTGACGATTGGCGTGTTCTTTGAGCGTGGCGCTGAAGCTAAACGTACAGGTTCCGCCGGTTGGTACAATACGGTTGCTTTTGAAAAGGCGGCACAGGGGGCAGATCTTTATGCTAAAAGCATTAATGGCGATGCTTTTTCCGATCAAATTAAACAACAAACTATCGATCTTATTAAACAAGATTGGCAAGGTGGTGTGGATTTAGTGGTCTACAGTTTGGCGTCACCGCGCCGGCAGCATCCACACTCCGGTAAAAGTTTTAGCTCAGTCTTAAAACCCATTGGCAAAGCTTTTCATGATAAAACAGTTGATATGATGAGTGGTGTGGTTTCAGAAGTGGATATCAAAGCTGCGACTCAAGAAGAAATTCTACACACTGAAACTGTTATGGGCGGTGAAGATTGGAAATTTTGGATTGAAGCCTTAACTAAAGCGGGCGTGCTCGCGAAATCCTTTGTAACAGTTGCTTATTCTTATGTCGGCCCTGAGCTGACCTATCCGATCTATCGCGAAGGTACTATCGGTAAAGCTAAAGAGCATCTTGAAACAGTGGCGCATCAAATGGATGTCAAACTGAAAGCCCAAGGTAGTCGCGCTTTAGTTTCGGTTAATAAAGCTTTGGTCACCCAGGCCAGTTCTGCCATTCCAGTCGTGCCTTTATATATTTCTTTACTGTACAAAGTGATGAAAGAGAAAAACTTGCATGAAGGTTGTATTGAACAAATCTGGCGTCTCTACCAAGATTTCTTATACAGCACGCATAATATGCCTTTAGACAAAAAAGATCGTATTCGCCTTGATGGCTGGGAAATGCGCGAAGATGTACAGCAAGCGGTAGCAGAATTGTGGAATAAAGTAAGCACGGAAAACATTGATAGCATTGCTGATTTGAAAGGCTGCCGTGATGATTTCTATAAACTATTTGGTTTTGGTTTGCCTGGCGTTAATTACGAGGCGGATGTGGATATTGAAGTGAAAGTTCCGTCGATTGAGTCGTAGCTTCGGCGTAGGGGCCAAACCCTCGTGGTTGCGCTCTCAATCGCACATGACTGTCATTTACCACAGCTGCACTCAACTGAAAAAGGGCGGGCATCCAATTTACACACAGGACCCGCCCCTACGCCCAGGCTACACCTTCTCCAAAGTCACAAAGCTGTAGGGATAAGCATTATTCTCATCGGCTTCATGATCTTCGCGACTCAGCTCACGCCATTCTTGTTCATTCCACTCGGGAAAGTAAGCATCAGCGATAAACCGGTGATTGATGAAAGTCAAATACAGGCGTTCAGCCAGTGGTAGGCTTTGCTGATAAATATTAGCACCGCCAATGACCATAATTTCTGCTTGGTCTTTTAGCGCAAGCAATACTTGATTCATCGAGTGCAGCACTTCACAGCCAGGCACAATCAGCTCAGTTCGTTGTGAAAGAATAATATTGCGACGATTGGGCAGCGGCATGCCGATACTTTCATAGGTTTTGCGTCCCATCACCACGGGTTTATTGAGCGTGACTGCCTTGAAGTGCTTAAGATCGGCAGGCATATGCCACGGCATTTGGTTGTTCAGGCCTACCGCACGATTGGTGCCCATGGCGGCAATGAGTGACAGCATAAAATTCTCTGTAACTTAGTCAGGAACTCATCATCTAAAGCTTTTGTACTGGGGTCAAGCAAAGCAGATAATTTTCTTCATATCTTGAGTGATTAGCGCCCATTTATAGTTGCAGAGCCTCTGTGCAAGCCTTATCATATGAGCTCTAAATTTCCAACGAGTTAAGCATATTTATATGGTCATATTTCGCCGAAATCTAATGTGTTCTTTGCTAGTAACGGTATTGACTGTTACTAGCTCAGCTGTTTTTGCTGAAAAATACATATCTTATCCGCCAGTGACAGTTAAGGATCCCGCCAAACTCGAACAGGTCAAGCGTGGCGAATACTTGACTAAAGCAGGCGACTGTATTGCATGTCACTCAGATAACAAAGGTGGCGCCCCTTATTCAGGCGGTTTACCCCTTGCTACACCCTTCGGTACGTTTTATTCGCCGAATATTACGCCGGATAAAGAGACTGGGCTGGGTAATTGGTCCGATGCAGAATTCATCAATGCGATGCATAATGGTATTCGGCCGAATGGCGCGAACAACTATCCGGTATTTCCCTTCCTTTGGTATACCAATGTCACAGACCAAGATTTATTGGATATCAGGGCTTATTTGAATTCTATTCCGGCTGTTAAACGTAAAAACAAAGAACCCGATGTACCGTTCCCTTTCGGCCTGCGCATTTTACAGACTTTTTGGAAGCTGATGTTCTTTACGGGTCATAAAGGAGTTTACCAGCCTGATCCGACCAAGTCTGCTGAGTGGAATCGAGGTGCTTATCTAGTAGAAGGCTTGGCGCATTGCGGTATGTGTCATACACCCATAAATAGTTTAGGTGGGCCAAAGCGTGATTATGCTTATACCGGTAATATGGTAGATGGCATGTTGGCGCCGAATATTTCAGGTGAAGCGCTTAAGAATTATTCTGTTGAAACCATAGTAGAAGTCTTCACTAAGAATCGCTTACTAAACGGTGGTCCTGTTGCTGGTCCCATGTTAGAAGCTAATTACTATAGTTTCAGTCATTTGACGCCCGCTGATCAACGCGCTATGGCGGTTTATATGAAGTCTACCGTCAGTAAACAACCGCCTGCACCCAAAATTGCGACCGGTGCTGAAATGGGACAATCCGTCTATGATTCTAGTTGTTATGCTTGTCATAACAGTGGAGCTGCTGGTTCGCCAGTAATTGGCAGTGCGGCTGATTGGGCTCCTCGTATCAAAAAGGGAGCCACTACTCTATACAAAAACGCTATTCTCGGGATTGGTGCCATGCCAGCGAAGGGGAATTGCTCTACTTGTACCGATGATCAAATCGCAGCAGCAGTAGATTACATCATAACGAATAGCACTGGTGCCAACTCGTCTAAAGCACCGGCTTCGTTTGGTCGACCTGAAACGCCCCCACTTGCTTTGACTATGGATCAGGGCAAACAAGTATACGAGCAAAACTGCGCTGTTTGTCATGCCAATGGTCAAAATGGTGCGCCGAAATTGGGTGATAAAGCGGCCTGGGCAAGGCGTATTCGACAAGGCATACCCACACTAATTGAGCACTCTGTAAATGGTTACCACGATATGCCGGCGAATGGTGCTTGTATGGATTGTAATAATGCCCAAATTAAAGCCGCTGTGAAATACATGGTGGAAAAGAGCAAAACCGAAGGAAATTATTCACTTTGGTAATACGCCGAGTTTAAGCTAAGCTCACTGAGGAAACTGTATGCAACGATTATTTAGTATGATGCGCGCTTTGACTAGCTTGAGTTTATTATTCATTAGTAATTTAGCACAGGCTAATTTTTACTCGCTACCTTCTATTAACATGCCGCGTGGTGTAACACCGATCAGCCGTGATGTTTATGGTCTGCATATGACTATTTTTTATATCTGTGTGGCCATTGGTGTCATCGTATTTTCTATTATGTTCTATTCCTTAATCATGCACCGAAAGGCACGTGGCGTTAAGCCCGCAAAATTTCATCATAACATGGCGATGGAAATCCTTTGGATGGTCATTCCGCTTGCTATTTTAGTATCAATGGCAGTCCCAGCAACTCGTGTCTTGATTAGGATGAGTGATACTGCCGAAGCTGATGTCAACATCAAGATTACCGGTTACCAATGGCGCTGGAAATATGAATATTTAGACGAAGGCATTTCATTCTTTAGTAATCCTTCCACACCGCAACAAGAAATGATGCGTGGTAATCCAAAAAGCCAATGGTATTTGCGACAAGTGGATAATCCTTTAGTGGTTCCGACCCATAAGAAGATTCGCTTCCTAGTAACCTCAAACGATGTTGTGCATTCTTGGTGGGTACCTGAACTAGGCTTTAAGCGCGATGCTATCCCTGGCTTCATTTATGAAATGTGGGCACGTATTGATAAACCAGGCACTTATCGTGGCCAATGTGCTGAATTATGCGGGGTTAATCATGGGTTCATGCCGATTGTAGTTATTGCAAAGACACCAAAGGATTATGCTATTTGGGTAGCTCAGCAAACGGGTCAAAAAGTTGAATTAAGTTCATTGGTTAGCACAAAGCCAGTTGATCCCAAAAAATTAATGAAATTGGGTAAAGAAAATTATTTGTCTAACTGCAGTGCATGCCACAAGGCCGATGGTGGCGGTAATCCGCCTGCTTATCCTTCGCTCAAGGGCAGCTCGGTTGCTACGGGGCCTGTGATTGACCACATCAATGTGGTATTGCATGGTCGCTCTCACACAGCGATGCAAGCTTTTGATGCGATTTTAACCGACAAACAAATTGCTTCGATCATTACCTATGAGCGAAATGCTTGGGGTAATAATGATAAGAATAAATATGGTGAAAAAGCAGGTGGTATTGTGCAACCAGCTGACGTCGGCAGAGCAAGAATACAGTCGTAACCATAGGGGCGGACGAGCCCTGCGTGAAGGATGAATGGCCGCTCGCTTTAAATATGTGCATCGGTATTAATTTTCCAAGTGCAACCGCGGTAGGTTGTGCTAACGCTCTGCCAAAAATGGTGGAGTTTACTAAAGAGGTCTTTATGACAGACATTACAATCGATCATCGAGCTGATTATCCCCACCCCAAAGGTTTTTTGAATTGGGCTAAGCGTTGGGTTTACACCACCAATCACAAAGACATTGGTACTATGTACTTGTTCTTATCACTAATGATGTTCTTCGTTGGAGGCATCATGGCCTTAGTTATTCGTGCTGAATTATTCCAGCCAGGATTACGCTTGGTTGATCCTGAATTTTATAATCAGATGGTCACCATGCATGGTTTGATTATGATCTTCGGTGTAGTCATGCCGGCTTTCGTAGGCTTAGCTAATTGGCAAATTCCACTAATGATCGGTGCGCCTGATATGGCTTTGCCGCGATTGAATAACTTAAGTTTTTGGTTGTTACCTTTTGCTTTCAGTATCTTGATCAGCACTTTGTTTACGCACGGCCCAGCACCAAACTTTGGTTGGACATTCTATGCGCCACTGTCGACAACTTATGGTCCTCCTAGCACAGACTTTATGATTTTTGCTATTCATATCATGGGGCTGTCTTCAATTTTGGGTTCCATCAATATTATTGCGACCATCATTAATTTACGCTGCCAAGGTATGAGCTATATGCGCATGCCCATGTTCGTATGGACTTGGTTTATTACCGCCTTCTTGTTGATTGGGATCATGCCAGTCTTAGCGGGAACGGTTACAATGATGTTATTCGATCGTCATTTTGGCACTAGCTTCTTCAATGCGGCTGGCGGTGGTGATCCCTTATTATTCCAACACTTATTCTGGTTCTTTGGCCATCCAGAAGTTTATGTATTAATTTTGCCGGCTTTTGGTGTGATGTCAGAAATTATCCCGGTGTTTAGTCGCAAGCGCTTGTTCGGTAAAGACAGTATGGTGTATGCGACTATTGCCATTGCATTCTTGTCTTATATCGTTTGGGCGCATCACATGTTCACTACCGGTATAGTCTTGGCGGCACAACTATTCTTTATGTATGCCACGATGCTGATCGCCATACCGACCGGCGTTAAAGTATTTAACTGGGTCGCAACTATGTGGCGTGGTTCGATGAGTTTTGAAACACCTATGTTATTCGCAGTTGGCTTTGTGTTTATGTTCACGATTGGTGGCTTCTCGGGTGTGATGCTTGCGATTGTACCAGCGGATTTCCAATACCAAGATAGTTACTTTGTGGTAGCGCATTTTCACTACGTGTTAATTCCAGGCTCAATCTACGCCTTAATGGCTGGTGTTTATTTCTGGATTCCAAAGTGGACGGGCCACATGTATAACGAAACTTTAGGTAAGTGGCATTTTTGGCTAACAACTTTCTCATTAAACTTAACTTTCTTCCCTATGCATTTTGTGGGCTTAGCTGGTATGCCGCGTCGAATTCCAGACTATGCGTTGCAGTTTACTAATTTAAATGAAGTGGCTTCAGTAGGTGCCTTTATTTTTGGTTTCTCACAACTGTTGTTCCTATACAACATTATTAAAACCATTCAAGGTGGTCCTAAAGCGACGCGTCAAGTTTGGGATGGAGCGCGTGGTATTGAGTGGAATGCAGTTGATTCGCCACCAGCTTATCACACCTTTAGCACACCACATGTGTTGACGCCTGAAGAAGACTATCAAACCGAGCGTGACAATGAGTAAAGCTCCCAATAAAAAATTGCGACGAGTCGTAATATGGTTATCCATTGCGGTTATCGCTATGTTTGGCTTTAGTTATGCGCTAGTGCCTTTGTATAATGTTATTTGTAAGCAACTTGGTGTAAATGGCAAGACAGCTAACTACAGTATTGCTAATGACAATGTGATTGATGAGCAGCGCACGATTAAAGTTGAATTCTTAACAACCTTGAATAGTAATTTGCGTTGGGAATTTAAACCATTGACTAAAGTTCTAAAAGTACACCCAGGCCAAGATTCTAAACTCAGTTTTTACGCGAAGAACAATACTAATAAGACTATGACGGTGCAAGCGATCCCGAGCGTGACCCCGGGTGTTGCGGCTAAACACTTGAAAAAGACTCAATGTTTTTGCTTCACGCAACAAACCTTAGGCCCTCATGAAGAAATGACAATGCCTGTTATCTTTCATTTAGACAACAGCCTGCCGACGGATGTAAACGAGCTAAGCTTGTCGTATACCTTATTTGAGATTAAAAATCCGAAGCAAGCTGCGGTTAAAAATGTGGAGTTGGGAAGAATTAATTAGTTCATTGATGGTTTAAACAAGCGCGTGTTTGCAGACACGGGACTCTGTCTCAGTCCTTTCAAATCAGCACCTACCTAAATTAATAAAATCGAACATAAACCCCACTCATGACGATAGCAACAGAGGAAAATCATGTCTGACAATACCTATTATTATGTGCCTGAGCCCAGTCATTGGCCGATTGTGGCATGTATCGCAATTTTCTCTTTGCTAGTCGGTGCAGCGAATTGGCTACACGGTGATCCTATTGGGCCTTATTTGTCGCTCACAGGATTTATTATTTTTGTTTATATGATGTATGGATGGTTCGCGACTGTTATCCGAGAAAATCGTGCCGGGCTGCTGCGCGAGAAGCTTGTGGACAATTCGTTCCGCTGGGGAATGGTGTGGTTTATTTTTAGTGAAGTTATGTTTTTCGGGGCCTTTTTCTTCGCGCTCTTCTATGTGCGTGTCATTGTGGTACCTTGGTTAGGTGGTGTGGGCCCAGGTGAGATGACGCACTTGCTACTCTGGCCGCAATTTGATGCCACATGGCCCACTTTTAGTTTACCCAATCCTGATATTTTCAATGGACCTAAAAGTGTTATGGAGACGTGGGAAATCCCAGCTATTAACACGGCTATCCTGTTAAGCAGCGGTGGTACTATCACAGTCGCACATTGGGCAATTTTAAAAAATAAATACCGTTTAATGCTGTGGGCTCAAGCTGTCACCATTTTATTAGGTATCGCTTTCTTATGTATGCAAACACACGAATATATTATTGCTTACACTGATAAGGGCTTAACCTTAGGTTCTGGGATTTACGGCAGTACTTTCTTTATGTTAACCGGTTTCCACTCTGCCCACGTCACCATTGGTACCACTATGCTTTGCGTTATCCTATGGCGTATGTTCAAAAACGATATCACCAGCGAAAATCACTTCTCTTTCGAAGCCGTGTCTTGGTATTGGCACTTTGTCGATGTGGTTTGGCTTGGCCTTTTCGTATTTGTATATTGGCTCTAGCCTAATCCTAAAAAACGCTAGTAGATTACACAGCTACCGTTTTTTAGGATAATACTAACAAGGGCTTTATTTTAATTCAGTAGTATCTCTTTTTAAGCTTTCGCTTCTGAGGCTTGTTTCTTCCAATGTAGCAAGAACACCATATTGACGCCTGACTGCTTTGCTCTCTGGATTTTTCTTGAGTAATGCTTCTAACAACTCGCGTGCTTCTTTTATGTGCCCTAGACCTTGCAAGCTTGAAGCTTGTTCTAGTATTCGGTTAATGTTGATCACGTAAGAAGGTCTGAATATCCGATGTATTGCACTAATGTCTAAAGGCATAAAAACTCCCTATTTCAGTTTTGTGGAGTTACGACGGCACTTTTAGCCTCAGCCACTGCAGCATTCTTTAGCTGCTTGCCATAAGCTTTGGGTAGAATTAAAAATGATAGATCTAAGTAATAAGGCGTATCAATTAAAACACAATTAAGAATTAAGCTAGTGTAACAAAGTATTAAGACAAAAGAGCAATTTATAGAGGTGACCTTAATAAATCTTTTATATTTTCTCTTATCGCCAGCAGCTTGATCTAAAGTTAACGTGTCGGGATGGTCAATATCGGTGCACCAAGATTTGGATTCATATGACCACCGGCGGTAAGAATGATTAAGTTATTGAGGAAGCTGAAAGTGAGCTTTGAGTCGAAATCACTATTGGTGATGTAGAACCAATGGCGATGGAGATAAGTCTTTACAAACACTTCACCAGGATCTGAATCACTGCAGCGAATGGTCATTAAACCATGCATTAACGGAGCCCAGTCGAAGGGTGTGCCATCCGCTAAGCGATACAGTGAAATAGTACCATTCTTGAGATCAGAAGCCGGGGCTTCAACGCTGTGCGATAGATAATTCATCATTGCCATCACCGAACGAGTTTCAACACCAATTACACCACTTGCTAAGCTGGGCGTGGTTGACAATGCAATGATGCGCGTCGATTGAGGGATATGTAAAAAACTTCTGAAGCGATTGACTTCAGGGTCATGCATATAGGATTTACCTATTCGTATCGCGATGGTAGAGCTACCATTTAATTGAACATTGATAATCCGAATTGAGCCAGTGGTGTTTAATCTCTTTAGTTCATTCAAGAACTGATAATACTGCCGATAGTTAGGCGGTGTTTGTACTTTGCTATCAGAAGCTGATGCGGCATTATCTATATCATTCAGCGACTCAATCACTAACTTAAAGATTAAATTAGGATCATGGGTGCCACCTGAGGTTAGGTAGCTGAGTTGATTTAACTGTACGGGTGTTAATAAGATATTAATGAAGTCAGAGCTTGCGATCGGAGCATAGGAAATAGTGGGTGAGTCTGAATAGTTAGCGCTTGTAGTAAAGCTTCCGGTGCTGGTGGTGGTACTCGGACCGCTTCCTGATTCGTAGCTTATGCCGGGTGTGGCCGATATGCTGGGGCTAAATGAATAAGAGGAAGTAACCCCCGTTACTT
>JBDNGR010000204.1:0-2564 GCA_041689165.1 Coxiellaceae bacterium | reverse complement strand
TTATTAAACCGGCCGGTCGCAGCGGAACTTTTAGTCAAAGCCGGGCAGGCCATGCCCGCTTTGGCAACCTACATGGTGCAAGCAACCCGCGGCTGATGGTGTTAAGGTTTGCATACCAATAGGAGACCAATGAATTAATCTTACTGCCTTCAAAGAAGGTAATTTACGATGACTTTATCACGTTCTCCATCGCACGTGAACCACCAAACCCATCTCACCCATCTCTAACTTGCTGAAATTGCCGGTTCAGCTTTATCATAAAAGACCCCTGAAAGAAGTCGTCCTTCAGGGGTTATGGGTTGACTTACCTAAATGCTCAAGGCTGGTTTGGGTTGGGCTGGCTGGGAGGATTCTGTTTACTCCTACCGAGCACCTTCTCCATGAACGCAGTCCGGCGGTCAATCGCTGCCTGCATTGTATTGACGTGCTTTTCAAGGGCGTCTACTTTAGCTTGCTCGGCGCGCATGTTGACGCTAGTGGAAGTTTGGGCTTCATACAATTTGCCGATATGTTGCAAACTGTGGCCCATTGCCATTTCCACCGTAATGCGACCATGCTCATAATCGGACATGACTTTATTGTAGTCATACGTACTCATGAAGCTTCCTTTCATTGTGTGAAGTACAAGAGTGCTTCAGCAATGTCAAGTCTGGTAAATAGTTTTTGTAAATAATCAGGATGCTGCATCTCGCTCCAGTACCAACGTCAACAGTGCAATCTCTTTGTATGCCACCAAGATCAACCAGTCGCATATAGCAGATAGCAACACATACAGCTGTTTTACTTGTTTTGAAGAGCAAATTTATGGAAAGATTTGGAGAAAAACTGCGTACGCTACGCCGCCGCCACAAGATGAGTCAGCAACGTCTGGCGACAATAGTGGGATTAGGTCTGATGCTTTTATCAGTGAACTTGAAACAGGTAAACGAAAGCCTTCATTGGAGCTAGTTCTTAAATTCGCTGAATTATTTAGTGTTACTCCTAACCATTTGTTGCTCGATAACCTGGAATTGGATCAGTAAAGTTTTCGGTCAAAAAATGGTTTAATTGAAGGAGCGTCTGTTTTATACACAGTTCGGGCGCTGGCCCTTGGTTACCCAACGAGCTAAACAAGTAAGTTTCTCAAGGGTAGTATGGCAAATTGTGTGTAAAGCTCAAAAGGATAGCTTGGTAACTGGTGAGTTGGTTAATCAACTCACCAGTTAACAAGCTAGTAGAGCGGAGGTTTTGATAGTCCTCAATTTCTAATTTAGCAGAATTTCCGTAACGCTCTACTATTTCGACTTTTGGCAAAAAGGTGAGTGCGGGGGGGGAGGGATTTGATAAAAAAGAGAAACTGATCCAGTTCCGAGAATCAGTATACCAGAACTTGAATAATCGCGCCGATACGCTAATGGACTTGGTCGATGCAATGTGCAGCAGACCAAAGGCAAGGTCGGTGGTCGAATATAGCCTAGCCGCCTGTTCTCCAGCAGCAATTCTAAATCTGAGAATCGAGATAGCGATTAAGGAGGAGGCAGGGTCAATTCAAGTCCATCGAGCATAAAGGCAAAGAGGGAGTCCCAGCTATCGAAGAGGAGATAGCGAGTCAAGGCTTTCAAATCATGGAAGAAGGTACGGCGAACGGCCAGCGGATCGCGGAGTAGGCGGTAGGCATCATCGACGAGATGTTGAGCGGTATGGGTGAGAAAGGCGAGCAAATTGAGGGTAAACAGGACGGTGGACAAGTGTTTTTGACCATGCCCGTTCGGCTGAGCTCACGTCGAAGCCAAAGTTATGTTCGAGGTGATAGCCGTGGTTTTTGAGGACATTGATGGTCTCATTTTCAACTTTCCAGCGCGTGCGGGCGACTTGTGCGAGTGGCAGGACGGTTTGTGAGGAGAGCAAGTGATTGGTAATCCAGGCATTGCGAAAGATGAGTTCACCCGTCTTTTCGTGGGTGATGGTGAGTTCAAACCAGTTGACGAACAGCGCATCGCTGCCTGAGCGCAAAGGGAGTTGGCTGGCAAAACGGTAGGTCCACACTTCAGCGTGGCGACCCTTCCAGAGGCGCTGGGTCAGCGTAGTAACGCCCCCCACGTTGGCGAGTAAGGCAATTTCTTGATAGAGCGTGCTGTGCGAATCGGGTTTACAGACAAAGACAAAAAATTGGTGATAGGTCGCAGCCAGTAAGTGACAGAGCGGTTGATTGGCATACAAGTCATCGCCAAGATAGGTCTTCGTCCAGGTGGTATCGTACGCAGCCTGGTGTGCCAACCAGCGTTTCGCCGCGGCCGGGTGCCTTCCAGGCGCACAATCTTGCTTTTCGTGACCATCTTGCGGGACAATCAACTCCGGCGGCAAAGGCAACACGTGCAGTGAGTCCGGCTTGACGATGACTGGCGTGATGGCACTGTGATAATAGTGGATGATGCCTTGACTATCCTGTCTTTGTAAGCACTCGTCACAATGAATCGTGGTCGACGAATGGTACGTCACACCATCCAAGACCACCAATAAGGTCTTCTGGTGAGCACGAAAAGCCTGCAAATGCCCGCTCTTTTCTAATTCATCCACCACCCACC
>JBDNGR010000203.1:0-5193 GCA_041689165.1 Coxiellaceae bacterium | reverse complement strand
GCATTGTAACCCTTACTGGCATTGACTTCTACCATCACTAGAAACATAAAAGAGCCATGTATTTTTCATGGATTGGCTTGTGATATACTGATGAATATTTGGAATGCTCTATTTTTTGGTTTCATGTTTACAACAATTAAAATACACTTCCATATTACACTCACATCCCGCTTTCTATGATGCTATCGTCGTCTGTTCGTGTTAGGCCTGTGCTTTTCATGACTATATCTACCTCAACACCACACTCTAGCATTTTTTTAGCAATGTCATGTTTTTCGTCAACTCGACCTCTTGCTTCCCCCTCTGCTGCAGCAAGTTGTTCATATTTTTTTATTGCGCTCATCTGCATTCTAAGCCACTTCAGGTGGCTTTCATAACCTTCCCTTTCATCATCGTTAAAGTTCATTACTTCAAGTACGCCAAGGGCTTTTTTTAGTCCAGAATTTTTTAGACTTTCGGGAAGATGATCTTTGTCAAATAAATTATATTTGGTCAAAAATGCCACCCAAATATCAAGTGATGTTTTTATTTTCATCATGACATCCGCTAATTCATTACTTACGGAACTTACAAATTTTTTCAGTTCTATTGTGTGTAATTCTAAATCCTTGAAATACTTTAGGCCATTATCTTTTTCAACAATATGAAAAACATTATGGTATTGATCTGAGGATGGGAGGCTCGTGAAATTGAGAATGTGAATACCAATTGCTTTTGTCAGCGTGCCAAAATCGTCGGATTCTCTTAATTGTTCTGTGTATAACTTAGCCCAATAATATAGTGCGCGTTTATTATAATCTGCTTCGTCACAGATTTGGATTTCAATATTAAACAGCGCGCCATTGACGCCTTGAGCCTTAATATCCAGAATAGATAGTTTATCTTTTTTGAAGCTTTTGGGATTGTAAGGATTGAGGAGGGTCACGTCAGATACTTGATCGTCTGCGGATACAATCGAATTAATCAGCGAGATGAGTAAGTCTTTGTTTTCCTCAACACCAAAAATTTTCTTAAATGCTATATCTACTCTAGGGGTTATTGTTCCCATATCATTTCCTAATTCATTTAATTTCACACGGTCATAATGTTATTTATGCACGTTAGCTTCATAACTGGCGTAGGACATTCGCTTCTCGTCCGTTAATGACAGCATGTCTAATTTTTTAGCGCATGTTTTTAATGACACCACTGAGATTATTTGGCTGTGTCATAAACATCCTCGCCCACAGTCCAATCACCTACAACATCAGGTAGTCGAACAATTCCTGTCTCAAATTCAAAATTAAAGACTGGATGAGTAATCAAATCCCATCCTGTTGCCGTTTTAATTTTTAATTTTGGGTTGATCATATAATAGCCTCGGCGAACACGTTTAAATAGCTTTCGATTCGGTGTGTAATTACTGTCCACCTCATTTCGGCTCAATAAACCACTCAAATAAGACTGTTTTTTTCTAAATTCAGGCCATATGGAATGAGGTAGTTTTAGAACGAGATCAGCCAGTTGGGCAGCCGAAAACCCGTTATACAATGTATTGTCGTAGCATTCTCTAACCATTTCCACGTACAATACGGACACCACGTTAAACAGAAGATACTCCGCACGGCTGGCATCGATCTTCACGAGATGATTGTCCACGTCCACTGAAATGCTATCCATACCCAGTTTGGAATAAATGTTCGCCAATGTTTTTATGTACTCTTTACCACGATGAATCGCTTGATAGAGGGCTAGTTGTAATGCGTTTCTTGATAAGGAATCCTTGGCATCCAATCGCGGACCCAGTACTAATATTTCGTTGATTAGCTCTAAATTACCCACATATACAGCCGCCATGATCGGGGTAAAATTCATGGTGGTTCTATGCTCAATTCCATACAGTTGAATGTCTTTGTGAACTTGTTGAGCATTTTTTCGAGTGTATTTTAAAAAATGTTTTTCAAACATAATGGGGTATGATTTTTTAACCTGCTGAGCTGCCTTAAATCCTTGCTGTTTCAAAGTGACCAAGGTTTCATGATCCGCGTAGACCATAGCTGCCTCTAACAAATCCATTTGTTCTTTTTTACTGCCCGCCTTCGCGACAACAATTTTATTTTTGAGTTGTTCATAGGAAAGATTATCGATCACAGGCCATGGTGGTGTTGTTTGTTTAAGGATCCGCTCAGCAATAGCGGCTGCTTGCTCGGTTTTACCCTGTTGCGCTAGCCGGCTCGCTTCTTTTTGCCATTCCTCAATTGAGGACGCTTTAACATCCATGGTCATCGATTGATTTATTTCATTGATATCGAGCAATGCTATTAATGGATGAGATGGGTTTCTTTCAATTAAATACACACTTTTTATAGCGCGCGTAATCGCCACGTAGAGGGAGTTAATGTAAAACTTATAAACTTCCATGGACTTATCAGATTTATTTTTGGCACGAGCATATTTGAATTCTTGATTTAATGCGGCATGGTCTAAGCCATCCGCAATGTCTAGAAATTTCTTTTCCGTATCAATAAAATGATACAAAATGACGTTTTCATACTCTAGGCCTTTCGCTTCCTGAACCGAGAATACAAGAGGCGTATCGAATAATTTTTGTGCTTCTGCTTTTTGTTGGTCATTGAATACGATGACAGCAAAATTAATCGAACGGCTAATTTTTGCATTCACCTCCCTTATTTTTTCAGGGGTTGATTTAATGCAGGCAACATCCCCGGTGTGGGTAGATTGACTTTCAATCAGGTAATGGCTTTCTTTATCAATTGAACCAAATCGTGCATTTTTTACTTTCAATACACGGTTAGCTAGCTCCGTGACTTCGATTGTATTTCGGTAGTTACGTGTTAAAATTCTTGTAATATCAACGGTTGCTAATACGTCCGATGTATAAAACAATTGTTTTAATCCAGACCATGAGAAAAAATTAGGATGGACGATCTGATTGGCATCTCCGCACATAAAAAATTGATGCGGTGATTTGAGTAATGAAAGCACTAAAGATAGTTGGCTATTCGTGAAGTCTTGAACCTCATCAATGACTACGGCATCATAGCGGGGCGACGCTTTGGATTGATAGTCATGGGATAAAATATTCGTATCGAAATAATGCTCTTCATTGAGAAACGCAATATACCCTTGAAATAAACAATACACTTCTTCACGCTCGGTGTCGGAATAGATGGATTGCCTGATTCCGAGCGTTAAATAGTTTTCTTTAGAAAGATACAGTGCATTGGGTTCACTCCCGGCTAGAACTCCTCTGAACTCTTCATACAGTTTTCTTCCATCATTGAGTACGCTGGATTTTTTCTGCCGCTGATGCCAATGTAAGAAAGCGGTGATTGTAATTTCTTGGCCATCAGGAATAGCGATGGTTTCTATCAGCTCTTCAAAGGATAAAAATTCAATGTCCTGATCATCGTTTTGATAATGATTAGCATAATACAACTGCCGTGCATTATGCGTTAAATAAGGTGATAGCGTGACGTACAATAAATTACCGGTCATTGTTTTTAATTTTTCAAGCGTCAGCGATGTTTTTCCACTGCCGGCAGAGCCAATTAAAATGAGGGGTAACCCGTAATGAAAAATATTATTTTGAATCTCGTCAAAAACGATAAATCGATCTAGACAGTGAACTTTTTTTTCAACAGATCCTAAAAATCGAATGGTATCTTGTTCTAAAGGGGTGACCTCATCATGGTGATTGATATGGATTTCCTGTATCTCGGCACCACGTAGAAATCTGCATTTGTCATAGTTATGGTTTTTTATAACGTCTAATAACAATAGGTGTGTTTTATTTTCATAGCTAATTGGCTTGAATAACAACCGATTCGTGTCATCGAGCTTTGCACGATAATACCCATGGTTAGTCAGCTTTTTAACCTCGGCTGTTTTAAAATCTCCACGTTGCAGGTGATCGCATATTTTTTTAAATTTCCTCTCGAGGCCAGAGGTGTCAAGGTCTTGGTATTGTAGTAACTCAAACTGGGTAGTCATGTAGTAACCTCATGTAATAATTTATACACCGTCGATCGCCCAATACCAGCCTGTCTAGAAATCTCGGTTGCACCCATTCCGGTGGCGCGAAGTGACATTATTATCTCTCTATCTATTGTGCGCTTGCGACCAAATTTGATGCCCTTCGCCTTGGCATCGATCCGACCTTCGTTGGTTCGCTCAAGAATGCGATGACGTTCCGCTTGAGCTACTGCCGATAAAATAGTCACAACCATGCGTCCTATGGTGCCTTCTGTGCTAATGCCATCATCAATAAAACGAATAGAAACACCCTGATCATCAAATTCATTGATCAGGTGGATCATATCAGCGGTATCTCGCCCAAGACGATCCAGTTTCTTAACCAAGATCAAATCACCCTCTTCGACTTTCAGACGTAATAATTTTAGTCCATCTCGCTCAGCGTTGCTGCCAGTGGCAATATCCGTAAAAATCCGGTTATCTTGAACGCCAGCATCTCTCAAAGCATTGATCTGAATATCGAGTGATTGCTGACTGGTTGAAACGCGGGCATATCCGAATAATCGCATGGGTCTAAAATGCCTCTTAAATCGATTAATAGAACGATCGTCTGCTAACTGCGTAAAATACGACTTTGTAGACATTATATTACAGGCTGATCTTTGCGTCCACCAATTTATAATATTGGAGACAGATGAATAATTACTACAGGGGACTTTCGATAAATTGGGTATGGGGTGTTATCATTGTCGACGATATAGAGTGAGACATAAAAAATGGATGATGACGATGATAATAAAACATTTTGTATAGCTAGTTATTTTGATGAATGGAGTATTAAGAATTTACTCTTACTTCAACAACCCCACCACTCACTGAAAAATGAATCAGCGTAGCAAGCACCAATTTATCCGATAAATTTTCAAGGACATTTTGATACTCTTTAAGCTTCCCACTGTATTTTTTAGCTATGGCTACCCATTCGCTTTTGGGCTGAGGGTTAGACTTATGATCAATAATGGGCATGGTTCAAATAACCCCTGTTTTAGTGAACACTAGGCGTGCCGGATTCTGCCCTGATGTGTTATCATTTAGGCATGAATGTTACGATTCAATTGCTCTTTAAAAAACTGTTGAACTACGCATCTTGACGGCGAAAGCACTCAAAGCCAAGCATTTCAAGACATGGCTTGTGCGGCTTTCCTGTAAGTGCTTCTG
>JBDNGR010000202.1:0-5695 GCA_041689165.1 Coxiellaceae bacterium | reverse complement strand
CTTGCGAGTCCTCGAGCTTGCGCGGCCCAACATCCGAAAATGATTTTGCTCGCGATACCCTTAAAACCCAAACTGCTGTGCATTGGGCAGCAGCATGAAGATGATCTTGGTCTTTTTTTGTTGTGATCAATAAAATTCTGGTAAGAAAATACATCGGGTGTTGGGCTGCGCATGTCCCCCGAACACTGTCACCCCTGTCTCCGTCCATACACTAGCCCAAGCTAGGATGTGGCGGCCTTTCCTGCGCTCATTCCCTGTAACACAAGTAAGGCTTGATAAAGCTGATAATCTTTCTTAGCCAATTTAATATCTTCGGCTGAATTTGAATTAGTTCCGCCTAGGGTGCCATTCGTATTGATCAGATGGTTTTCTAAGGAGGACTCATCGATTTCGAGTGAAGGTGTATCGCCTTGTGCTACTTTCAAGTCAGGTACTGCTACATCAGGAGTAATGCCTTCAGCCTGAATTTCACGTCCGGCCGGTGTGTAATATAAAGCAGTCGTTAATTTAATGGCTTCATCTTTACTGATGGGTACTAAAGTTTGCACCGAACCTTTACCAAAGCTTTGTGAACCAACAATCACCGCACGTCCGTAGTCTTGCAAAGCACCGGCGACGATTTCTGAGGCAGAGGCTGAACCTTGGTTAATTAATACCACGATTGGAATGCCTTTTACGACATCATCAGCTGAGGCTTTGATGGCGGTGGAAGAACTGGGAATGCGGCCTTTAGTATAAACAATATTATTTTGATAGCGATTAAGATTGCGTGCGTCGAGGAAAGCGTCTGCCACATCGGTACCCGCTTGCAATAAACCACCCGGGTTGTTGCGTAAGTCGAGTATTAAGCCGCGCAATTGCTCATGCGATTCACGTTTTAATTTGTTAATGGCATTAAGCATTTGACGTAATACCTCGCTTTGGAAGAAGCTGACGCGAATATATCCATAGTGCTTATCCAATAACTCACTTTTGACTACATTAATTTTGATGGAGGCGCGCTTCATCGTAAAGTTGAGTGGTTTGTTTTTGGTGGGGCGTAAAATAGTTAGGGTGACGCTAGTGCCGCTTGGGCCTTTAATTTTGTCTACTGCTTCGCGGAAGTTAAGATTAGCGACTAACTCATTATTCACTTTGATAATAAGATCACCGGCTTTAATTCCCGCTTGAGCGGCGGGTGAACCATCGAGAGGACTGATGACTTTTAATGCACCCTGTTCTGGTATGATTTCAATACCCACGCCGACAAAGCGACCATCAACTGCGCTATTCAATTCTTTTAAATCTTTGGTATCGAGAAAAGTGGAGTGCGGGTCAAGGCTTGCCACCATGCCGCGAATGGCATCATCAAACAGAATGCTATCTTTCTCATCTTTAATATAATAATGGCGAATAACGGCGATAGAGGTCACAAAGCGTTTGATATCTTCTTCAGACAGCTGCAGGCTTTCTTGCTCAAGCATCGCGCTGGGTACGGGTTGCAATTCATGCATGGGTTCAGCTAAGCAGGTACTCATGCTTAGGCAAAAGATTACAGCGGGGAATAAAGATTTATAGAAAGTTTTCATTAACATAGCTCTGGGGTCTATCCACGGCCTCACTTATCAAAAATCCTTGCTAGCTTAGCAGGGAGTTTGGGTGAGAAGAAGAGAAATTTGTATCATGAGTATAAGAATGGGGTAGCTGAACTTCAAGGTTTTCCCTTCATCCAGACATTCGGATTTAGAGGGTCGGCATTGTGTCTAAGCGCGAAATATAGCGAGTTCGTTTGATAGCCGCCGGTATTGCCGACACTGGCCACTTGTTCACCTGCGCTGACAGTATCACCTTCTTGTTTGAAGAGGGTGTGGTTTCGGCCATAGAGGCTTAAGTAATGATTGCCGTGATCGATAATCAGCAGCAAACCATAACCCGTTAGCCATTTAGCAAAAATCACTTTACCGGGAGCAATGGCACGCACAGCTTGGTCCATGGGCGCTGCAATTAATATACCATTAGAGCGTAATTCACTGTTTTCAATCACGCTGCCATAGCTCTGGATAATGCGACCACGCGTAGGCCATGGCAGTTGACCGCGTAGTGCTGCAAAATTTTTGCCGGTGTTAATAAATTGTGGAGCTTGCTCATTAATGCTTGCAACTGTTCTTTCGAGACGATGCTTATTCGCTAGTAGCTCCTGTAGTTTTTGATTTTTAGTTTTGATGTCTTGATTGAGTGATTGAATCGCTCGTTTGCGATCTTGTTGTACGATATTAAGTTTCAGCTGTTCTTGCTGTTGTTGCATTTTAAGATCGGCCAATTCTTGAGTTTCGGTTTTGATTTGTTCTTTATTGGCTGTTATTTTTTCAAGTAGCGCTTTAAGCTCGTTCATTGTGGCTAAGCGGCTTTGCTGGATGTAACGATAATATTGTAAGTTACGATTAGTATTTTCCGGATCTTGTTGATTGAGTAGTAGCTTTATATAGGAGTCTTGAGCAAGACGATAACTGAGTTTGAGTTGCTGTAGCAGTGCTTTCTCATGAGTCGCCAATTCTTCCTCATATTCTTGAGTGTGTTTTTCTAATTCTTTCAGATCTAGTTTTTGTTGTTGTAGCGAATCACGAGTTTTTTGTAATTGTCGCGCCAACTCACTGGCTTTAATTTCGCTTTCTTTTAATTCTTGCTCATAATTACGGCGTGCGACTTGCTGTTGTGAGAGATAATTTTGCACATCTTTAATTTTGGACTGAATAACATTCAAGTTATTCGAAGAGGAAGGGGCGGCATCTGCTTGAAAGCTCAAACAGGTCAAACTAATAGCGATAAATAGTTTTTTCATATTAATTAAGTTCAATTAGATTTTGCCCCGTCATTTCAGATGGCTGCTCTAAGCCCATCAAATGTAATAAAGTAGGCGCTACATCGCTCAAGCTACCAGGAGCATTAGTAAAACTGGCGGCACGTTTACCCACATAAACTAAGGGCACTAAATTAGTGGTGTGTGCTGTGTGGGCTTGCTGATGGTCTTCATCATAAATGCATTCGATATTGCCATGATCTGCGGTGAGCAACACATCTATATCAGTTTTAGCCACAGCGGCTAACACTTGGCCAAGACACGCATCGATAGTCGCAATAGTTTTTAAAGCGGCTTCAGGTATACCCGTGTGGCCGACCATATCAAAGTTGGCATAGTTGCACACTATGGCCGCATATTCTTGGCTTAAAATGGCATTTATTAATTGCTCAGTTAATGCAGGCGCACTCATCTCGGGTTGCAAGTCATAGGTTGCGACTTTAGGTGAGGGAATTAAGCAGCGGTCCTCGTTTGCAAAGGGAGTTTCAATGCCGCCATTAAAAAAATAAGTCACATGAGCATATTTTTCTGTTTCAGCGATGCGTAATTGTTTGAGACCTAAGTTTGCGACATATTCACCCAAGGTATTGCGAGTTGAGGTACTGGGAAAAATAACTTCAGCATCTAAAGTTTCATCATATTCTGTCAGTGTCAGGAAAGCGCCAAGCTTGACGACGGCATTGCGCTTGAATGAATCGAATTCAACATCAGTAAGCGCGTGGCTTAACTGTCGGGCTCGATCGGCGCGAAAATTCATAAAGATGACTGTGTCGCCATCGGCAATTTTAACTGGCTCGCCGATGATAGTGGGTTTAATAAATTCATCGCTTTCACCGCGCGCATAAGCTTCTTTGAGAGCACTAAGTGCATCGCTTGCTTGATAAACAGCTTTGGCTTCAACCAGCAACTCATAAGCTTTGGCGACACGATCCCAACGCTGGTCACGATCCATGGCATAGTAGCGCCCGATTAATGAGGCAATACGACCTGTTTTTAACTCTTGAGCAAGCTGTGAGAGTTTAGTCAGTGAATGCTCGGCCGAGCGTGGTGGCACATCACGGCCATCTAGAAATGCATGGATATAACATTGGCTGATGCCTTGTGCGGCACAAAGTCGAACCACAGCAGCAATATGATCTTCATGGCTGTGCACGCCGCCGGGTGAAACCAATCCGATGAGATGGATCGCTTTATTGGATTCTTTAGCGTTACGCCGTGCTTTTTGCAGGACAGGATTTTGATCTAATAGATGTTTAGCAATGGCGTCATTAATGCGCGTTAAATCTTGCATAATCAGTCGACCAGCGCCGAGCTGCAAATGACCGACTTCGGAATTGCCAATTTGACCTTCGGGTAAGCCAACTGCAGTCCCTGAAGCTTCAATTAACCGATGTGGACAATGCTTAAATAAATAATCGATATTAGGGGTGGGTACTTCTTTGAGCGGGTTATGCTTGGCGGTGGAGTGGCCCCAGCCATCGAGGATAAGTAGCGCTACTGGGTGTGTTGAATTTTTCATAGGCCCTTGCTCAAGTAAAAGGTCCATTCTAGCGAGCATTGGCAATGATGGCTAGAATAGAACGCTTTTATTGTTTATGTGTCATTAACGCGCTTTGAATAATATCCGTTTGACGTTACTAGTGTCTTGTACTATTGTTGCGCAATGATTAGGACGATTAAATGTAAGCAAACGCTGAAAATTTTCAATATGGAAAACTCTAATAAGTTGCCTAAAGATATTCACCAAAGAAGCTATGTTAAGCTGCGTATGCTGCATAATGCCGCTTCTTTGGACGATTTGCGTATACCTCCAGCTAATAAATTGGAGAAGCTTTCAGGGAATAGAGCTGGGCAATATGGTATTAGAATAAATAATCAATGGCGAATCTGTTTTAAGTGGCTAAAGAGTGATACCTATGATGTTGAAATTGTTGATTATCACTGAGGAATAAAAAATGAAACGCCTAATAAAACCTGTACACCCTGGGGAAATTCTTCTCGCTGAATTTCTAAAGCCCATGGGTATCAGTCAGTATAGATTGGCTCAAGATATTAATGTGCCAGCTAGACGAGTTAATGAAATTATTAAAGGAAAGCGCTCGGTTACGGTTGATACAGCTTTGCGTTTAAGTTTGTTTTTTGGAATGTCGCCTTCTTTTTGGTTGGGGTTACAGAAAGACTATGAATTGTATGTTGCGAAATTTACACTATCGAAACAGCTAGAAAAAGAGGTCCACCCTTGGGATGGGCAAGTAGCTCCGCATGCCGCCTGATTCACTACTATTGGCTAAAAGTGGTTTTTCACAGCTCACTGGCTAGCGATTTTCGTTAGCCTGGGTATACTTACAGCCCTTAAAGATTTTGAGAAATAAAACGAGTGGAGACTATGCAAGATTTAATTCCGTTTTTGTTACAGCACTGGGCTTTAAGCTTAACTTTTGTGGTGGTGCTAGGTTTAATCATTTTTGAAGAACGCAGATCCAGTGGTGGTGGCATGGCGGTAGCCCCGGCGGTGGCGGTTAATCTGATTAATCGTGAGAAGGCTGCGGTAGTCGATTTACGTACGGCGGATGAATTTAAAAACGGCCATATCGTGGACGCCATTAATCTTCCTATGACTGATTTAGAGTCTAAGTTTAAAAGCTTAGATAAATACAAAGAGCGGCATTTATTATTAATCTGTCCTCTAAATAAATCAGCGACTTTGATGATGGCTAAACTGCGTAAAGCAGGTTTCACTAAAGTACAACTGCTAGCAGGGGGTATTGGCGCTTGGACACGAGCTAACTTACCTTTGGTGAAGTCATGAAACCGCATATCATTATTTATAGCAAACAAGTTTGCCCCTACTGCGTGCGG
>JBDNGR010000201.1:0-10857 GCA_041689165.1 Coxiellaceae bacterium | reverse complement strand
TGTTTCCACAACTGGCGGGCATAAATCTCCGGCTAAGGCTCGAAAACAAGAACTCGGGTCTTTAGCCTTAATCCAATAAATCTGTGCATAATCTAAAGTAACAGAACCTAATTTTTCTTTATGTATCGCTAGACTGGCATATTCCATCGCGATTTGAGTTTTGCCCACACCACCCAACCCGCTAAAGACTTGTCCAAGCTTACTTCGGCCTGGGTTCGCTAATGTGGTAGCCAATCCCTCTAAGAAATTCTTTCGTCCAGTAAAAAGACTATAGGGACGTGGAGGGCACCACTGAGGGAAAGAGGCTTTGATTTCAGATTTCTCGAAAACAAGCTCAATCCCATTAATCACCAGATTTCTCACAGTTGCTCCTCTAGTTCCAACACCATTTATTGCACTTGCCGAGACATTCTTAGCAATGGTACCTATAATCTCAAGAATTTTATCCCGATCTTCGAGAGTTTCAGCTAAATATTGATCCAAATTAACCGTGACTTTCAAGCCATTAACTTTAACGCCATCTACAATAACTCCAATGCTGTCACTTTGTGATCCGAACGTAGCCGCTGTAATAGTTCTTTCAGGACTGAGCTTCCACACGGCACGTTGTGAGGCAAGTGCTGTTCGATCGAGTGTGGCTTCTTCAGCGCTAGTCGAAGTTAAAGGGTTAATTGCCTCACCTACTCGTGGTGAAGCAATTAACCCGGATGCTTTGGGACTGGTGCCAATGCTGATGAAGCTCCCGCGCCACCAGCCGCGGCTCCACTGATGGGGACAGACTTATCTTCATCCACAGGGCCCGCTCCAGCGCCCCCAGACCACAAGCCGGCTCCTCGTGGCACAGTGGTCACCCGAATACCTGTAGCAGAAGCACCTGTAATAGTGCCGCCCATCATTTTAGCCCCTGGTGCCAAGATATATGCACTTAGTCGAGAGGTTGTCGACAATACTGAACGTGCCAATCGATCGATATTATCGATTTCATCCTTCGTTGCACCTTCTGGTATTTCAAGTTCCATACCCCTTACCACGGCGTTTTCTATTGTTGCTGCTCCACTCATTTCAGCGCCAGGGGCTAGAATACAAGCAATAATCTCGGTCAATTCTGTGGAAGTCTTGACTAGACTTAACAGCTTAACTAATTCCTCACCCTGATCGGCGAGTGCTTTGGATAAACGACGCCGAAACTTAAAAACCGATACCCCTTCCAGGCGAACTTGTAGAAACTCGGTACCACCTGCATTTTTGGTTAAAACATAGCCCGTTAGGTCTTCAAAGAGCAGCTCAGGTACCCGCGCTTCTTTCCATTTTTCCTTTAATGCAGTCCTTTGCTCTTCTGTGTTGGAGATTAAATATAGACTTTTAGAGAAGGCTTTTAAGAATGCTTGCATGGCGGGAGTGAAATGTTTTAGTGCTAGAACTTGTGGGCCACTGTATTCTTCTTTGAAAACTAAATGAGCTTTGTAGGTGCGCTCATACAACTCATGCATATTTCTGGTTAATTCCCCACCAGTGGCTGCTGTTAACTCCTCTTCGCTTTTAGTTAAAACATAATGTCCATCTTGTAACTCAGCATAGTGGAAGAAAATATCTCGTTGCAAACCTACTGGCCAATCAGACAAATATTTCATCGTTGCCACTGTTGGTACTTCGAACCAGGACACAATGCCACTCATAGAATGTGCTTGTTTCAAATACCAACCAGCCACCCACCCATAATCCCCCAAATCTGGCTCAGCCGCATAAAGCGTTCCTATGTGGTTGTTACACGTGTTGATGAGATTGGGTGTGCTCACATAAGCAACAATATCCAATCGATTTAAATCAATTAGCTCGTGTCCTAAATTAGACTGCAGCTTTTCCAGACTTTCACGTGAGCCTGGGCTTTCGAATGTGACTGCATGAGTCGTTTTGTAATTTAAAGTGTGATGACAATAAAAGACACATAGTTCGGCTAAAAAAGCCCCCAAGGAGTGGCCAGTAAAAGACAGCTGATAATCTAGATCCTGCGCGTCTTTGATAACTGCTGCTAAACATTTAAAGGTGGCTTCTTTTGCGGACTAAAGCCTTCTGGCTTCCATATTCCCCAGATGTCTTCTATAACAGCCTTGATACTATCGGTGCCTCGATGTGCAAGCACCATTTGGCGAGTTTCGTTGTTGCAATAAACCGCTCCGAAATAACCCATTTCACCGGGGTAGATTTTTCTTATTTTCCATTGGCTTGTTTTGGGTAAGATCGTTCCCTCACTCAGTGGGGCTGCTAAATACACATGATCACTCATCAAAGCATATTCATAATCAGTCGGACGGTTATCACTTGTAATGCGCATATAATAGCTCCTGCTTGATTAAATGGAATGGTAACGAAAAAATTGTGCTTGATCCATAAAACAATCTAAGCTTAGGACTTGAAGTTTTACTACCTAACGACCGTAGAGACGAGTGAGTATCATAGAAGAAAATTTAACCAATACCAGTCTGGAGTCCTCAGGACTAAAAGTTATACCCGGTGAATTTTTTTGACCACCGGATTTGAGCATATTAGCTGATGATTTTTGACTTATTGTTCATTTTATTTTAAACAGTATCACAATTTTTTTCTGGCATAAACGACATAATCTTGGAGCAATTTTGGAAATGCATACAAGCCAAGTCGCTCATGATGGAATGATGAATACTAATGAAAAGCTTTAACTGAAACGCCGATCAAGAGCTCTAAAGCGGACAGTTCGCAGTTTGCCTTATCCAGATTTTGAATAAGAAAGCACTTTTCTAGCAATTCTGAATCATTTCAAGCCAAGCTATTCATTTTCTGAAATCTGATGCACCATTTAGAAAAATGAGCTGCAACCATGACGAAATCAAGTAGATAATTAGTGCAAAAAATCCTAGAAACGTACATCAAAATATTAAATCGAAAGAGTGATTTATAAAAACGGCTCTTGTAAATTTCAAGTGGGTAAGCCCTTAGAATTAACTTGATGGAAATTAAATTTTCTAGTAATTAAATACGTAATAGTTCTGAATTGCGCGAATTTATAACCACGTTTCCTTTAAATTTAATGCTCTAAATAAAGCTGCATTAAGTGTCGATAATTTAAGTCCTTCTTTCTGGCTTTTTTGACTTTCCGTCAAATTATATTCGTTTTTTTAAAATATGACGAGTACCTTTCAATCATAGATTTCCATTCGCCATAGTACGCCTCACCTCATCCACCGCTTCATTAATTAATTTAAGAATATGAAACTTATCAAACGTTATTTTAGCCTCGGGCAACTCTTCTTTAACACCTTTAATAAAGGCAGGAGACATACCCCTCGACCCTCAAGCTGCGAACCTAGGCTTCCACCTTAAGTCGAATTTGAGGCGTTCTTCAATCACAGAAAGCTCAAAATAGAATAACTATTCTTCGCCTTTTACTTAATCAGAACACCTCAACTTCTCGCAATCTGAAACCCTGGGTTCGCATCTTAAGCTATGATGGGTATAGACCCCTGCACACCCAATTACCCACTCGATTTTCATAAGAGCCCAAAAATAGTTATACGATGCGCAGGAGATCCGCCTATTTTAATAGCAGGTTCCCAGCTAACTAAACAAGTGTTAGGCTGGCTGCCTAAGCATTCCCAACTAGAACAGATTATTCACGATACTTGGCAGTCTATAAAAAATATACACACCATACCTCACAGTGCGAGAGGTATAGCTACAACACTTTAAGGATTAAGATGTCAGCATGTCTAACAATTGTAGTTCCTTGCTATAACGAAGAAGAAAATATCGTAGAAACTGCAGCACAATTATCAGCAAAACGTTCTGAATTAATCGCAGAGGGCCTGATCAACGAAAACAGTCGTATTCTGTTTGTTGATGATGGCAGCACCGATGCAAGCTTAAATAAACTGCAGCAACTCGTAAAATCATATCCTTTTATTAGTATTTTAAAATTATCTAAAAACTTTGGCCATCAAAATGCCTTGCTCGCCGGATTACTGCACGCCAAGGATTACTCCGATTGTGTTATCTCAATTGATGCTGATCTTCAAGATGATGTGGAGGCACTCAAGGATTTTGTTAAAAAATATAAAGAGGGATATGAGATTGTCTATGGCGTACGCTCCAACCGTGACAGTGACAGCTGGTTCAAGAGAACCAGTGCGCGCTTTTTCTATATGTTAATGAAAGCTTTCGGAGCCAAGCTGATCTATAACCATGCCGATTATCGTTTAGTCAGTAAACGGGTTCTAGAAAATTTAAATCAATTTAATGAAAAGAACTTATTTCTACGAAATATTTTTCCCTTAATTGGCTTCAAATCCACTCAAGTGAATTACATTCGAAAAGAGCGCTTTGCAGGTGAATCAAAATACCCCCTAGGCAAGATGCTTAAATTTGCTTGGACTGGGATAAGCTCATTTAGCTCCGCCCCACTTCATTTTATTGCGCTCTTAGGGCTTGTCATTTTTCTTTTAAGTATTGTGATGAGCATTTATGTATTATATCGAGCTTTTATATCGCACCATGTTGTTCCTGGGTGGGCATCAACGCTTATTTCAGTTTATTTTTTGGGTGGAATACAGCTTTTAAGCATTGGCGTGATTGGAGAGTACTTAGCAAAGAATTATATTGAAACGAAATCTCGACCGCGCTATTTTATTGATGAGTATGTCGATCATGATTCAGTTTAAGAAGCTGATCATGGTGTTTTTAACTTGACTTATAATCCTAAAATCCGCAGTTGGAATCCACTGCGAAGTGCTAAGATTTCAACTGCGGATTTTAGGCTAATTGGTCGGGACGACTGGATTTGAACCAGCGACCCCTTACACCCCATGCAAGTGCGCTACCAGGCTGCGCTACGCCCCGACTTAGGCGCACAGTCTAATAGAAACTGGGCGTGAACGATAGCTACTTTTCTCAACTACTTAAAACAGATAAGTATTCGTAACATACTCCCGCTAAAGCCGACACCAATCAAACGATCAAGCTCAAGATTTTTTCTAAGACTTGAAAAAGTCGAGGAAAAACTGGCTGTTTGGGCGTGGGAAATGTTGTCTCGAAGCAGGTGGCTATTACATAAGGCATGTGAACAATTGTAACGATAATCCTAAAAACGGCAGTTAGAATCGTCGCGAGAAGGTCTACCCTGTTGCAGCGGTAGGCAACCACCATCGATGCCCATTAATATTGACACCCGTTTCGTCCACATGAAGTTGAGGACCATTCATCAACTTATTTTTAGCAATGGCTTCAAACTCAGCTAATAAACCATAGGCCTCTTGATTGAAGTTAAAGAGAGATCCTTCGCTTACCGATAAGCCCAGCTGATCGTTAAAATAATTTTCTACACGTTTATAAGGGGTGAGTTGATATTGCGATAAATATACCCATCGCATATCAAGCTAATTGAGCCGCGAGGCGCTCTAAAGCTTCAATGATTTGTGTAATTGGGGTAGTTTTAGCTGCAGCAGCAGTGGCTTTTCCTTCGCTAGCTAATTGTTGGCGTGCGCCCTCAATAGTAAAGCCACGTTCATATAATAAGTTACGGATTTGACGAACCATTAATACATCTTTGCGCTGATAATAACGACGATTACCACGGCGCTTGCTAGGGCTTAGCTGAGAAAACTCTTGCTCCCAGTAGCGCAGAACGTGCGGTGCTAAGGCACACAGTTTGGCAACTTCACCGATCGTAAAGTAAAGTTTTTCGGGGATAGGAGGAAGCTCAATGAGCTTCGTTTTGTTCTTTGAACTTGGCATTGTTTTCCACCCTGGATTTTAATTTATGTCCTGCTCTGAATGTCACTACACGTCGTGCGGTGATAACACGTGCTTCACCCGTCTTAGGATTTCGACCGGGGCGCGCACTCTTATTCCGCAAATTAAAGTTACCAAAACCTGAAATCTTAACCGGCATGCCACGCTCGAGAGAGGCGCGGATTTCTTCAAAGAATAGCTCAACCAATTCTTTGGCTTCGCGCTTATTCAGGCCCATAGTGTTGAACAAATGTTCTGCTTGGGTAGCTTTCGTTAGGGCTGTCATCAAATACCTCAAATTAACTTGGGGGCAAAACCATTTCTGTCATCCGGCCATGAAAACCAAAGCCCAACAGCACGGAATGGTACCATCGAAATCATATGAATGCTAAGGGGGTTATTGCCGTAAAACGATTCCACACTCACGCTCTAAACGAGCAATAACCCGGGCAATTAGGATATTAATCTCTTCATCGACCAAGCTGCGTTTTACATCCTGAAAAACCAGCCCTAGGGCTACACTTTTTTGAGCTTGCTCAATATTTTGCCCTTCATAGATATCAAATATCACTAAACTGTTCAAGCATCCTGCGAGCTCTTCTTGAATATTTTCTTGAAGTTTGGCCACCGGTAAAGCCTGATCCACTAGCATGGCCAGATCACGTCGGATTGACGGAAACTTGGAGATGGCTTCATAGCGATTGAACCGTACTTTTCTTAAGACTGTAAAATCGAGCTCAAACAAAAATGGTACTTGTTTAATAGCCAGAATCTGCGCAATACTCGGATGTAAGGCACCCATGAAACCCAAGCTCTGTCCTGCTAATTTTAATTCTGCGCTTTGCCCAGGATGCAAAGCAGGATGTTGAGCACTAACCCACTTAACTTCCGCACCACACTTAGCTAAATCTAAAATTGCCTCGAGATCGGCTTTGAGATCAAAGAAATCAACTGCTTTTGATTTTAAACCCCATTGCTCAGCAAATAATGGCCCTGCTACTAAGCCACCAATCTTTAAACTTTGTTGCTCATCATTAAAGCACAAAGCTTTTTCAAAAATTCGCACTCTGTCAGTTTGACGTGCCAAATTATGTTCACTGATTTTAAGCAAGCCTGGCCAAAGGCTGGTGCGCATCACGCTCATATTTTGTGCCAAAGGATTTGCTAGACGTATAGGTATTTGAGTTGGATCAAATAACTGCTGCCATTCCGGATCTATAAAGCTATAACTAATAACCTCTTGATAAGCACGGTCCACACATAGCTGTGTCAAAGTATGCAAATCTAATTCACACGCGGGTGAAGCAACAATATGAGCAGCATATTGTTCTGTTTGTGTAGGTATTTGATCATAGCCAACCATACGAGCTATTTCTTCAATCAAATCAGTTGGTATCTTTAAATCAAAACGAAAGCTAGGAATTTGTAACTGCCAAACATTTTGATCTTTAGCAGTAATTTGAATACCGAGTGCTGTGAAAATATTTTCAATTTTAGTCTCATCAACTTCGATACCCAGCAAACGAGGCACCTGATTCAAAGGCAGTTTAATAGCATGCGTTACTGGTAAATAATCGGCCGCAGATACTTCAGTGATTGGACCTAGTGATCCACCCACAATTTGCTGCAATAACACTGAAGCCCTATTAATAGCTAAGCGCGGTAATTGAGGGTCAACGCCTCGTTCAAAACGATAAGAAGAATCGCTTTGCAACCCATAGGAGCGTGCTTCAACACCAATAGAGTCAGGTGAAAAGAAAGCACTTTCAAGGAATAGATCTTTTGTTGTTGCGCTAACGGCTGAATCTAAGCCGCCCATAATCCCTGCCATAGCAATTGGATTTTGCTCATCAGCTATTACCAGGGTGGCTTCTTTCAATGTTAAGGTTTGTCCATCAAGCAATTTAATTTGTTCACCGGCTTCTGCCGGACGAACTTGAATTGAACCGTGCAGCTTGTTGAGATCAAATGCATGCATGGGCTGACCGAGTTCCATCATGACATAATTCATAACATCAACGACCGGATGAATTGAGCGAATACCGCTACGGCGCAAGCGCTCTTGCATCCATAAAGGTGTTTGTGCCGCAGTATTTATGCCACGAATTACCCGACCCAAATAACGTGGACAAGCTTTAGGGTTGATCAGTTCTACTGACAACTTATCTTGGATAGTAGCATTCAGTTCTTTGCAGTCTGACTTAATCATTCCAAAATTATTGATGGCCGCAAGTTCTCTGGCCACGCCTTGAATACTTAGGCAATCACCTCGGTTAGGAGTTAATTCAATTTCAATAATTTGATCATCGAGCTTTAAATAGTCGCACAATGCCACTCCGATAGGAGCATCAGTGAGCAATTCCATTATTCCTTCAGCTTCTTCGGTCAAAGCTAATTCTTTTGAACTACACAACATTCCAAACGATTCAACACCGCGAATCTTAGACTGTTTGATTTTAAAATTGCCAGGCAATACGGCCCCAACTAAGGCTACTGGGATTTTAATTCCTGCTCGTGCATTAGCCGCACCACACACTATCTCTAAGTTTTGGCTTTGTCCGATATCAACGCTGCATACGCGTAAACGATCTGCATCAGGATGTGGTACAGCTGTTTTGATTTGCCCGATCACGACGTGACTAAAAGCCGGGGCTGCCGGCAGAATAGAGTCAACTTCTAAACCTGCCATGGTTAGTTGTTCACCCAATTGTTTGCTATCGATAGGCGGGTTAACCCATTCACGTAACCATTGTTCACTTAATTTCATAAATTCTTAAAACTGCCTCAAAAATCGCAAATCATTTTCAAACAACAAACGTAAATCAGGAATGCCGTAATACAACATCGCTAAACGATCTAAACCCATTCCCATTGCATAACCGCTATATTTTTCGCTATCAATGCTCACATTAGCGAGCACTTTGGGATGAATCATTCCACAACCCATGACTTCCAACCAACCTGTTTCTTTGCATACACGGCAGCCATTGCCCTCACACATGACACAAGCGATATCGATTTCAGCAGAAGGTTCAGTGAACGGGAAATAGGAAGGACGGAAACGTAATTTCACTTCCGTCTCAAAGAAATGATTCAAAAATTCTTGTACCAAAGATTTTAGGTTGGCGAAGTTACAATTTTCTTCAACCACTAGCACTTCGATTTGATGAAACATCGGGGTGTGGGTGTGATCAGAGTCACGACGATAAACGCGACCCGGTGTGATAATTCGTATGGGCGGCTTTTGCTGCTCCATAACTCTAATTTGGCTTGGTGATGTGTGAGTGCGAAGCAAGCGCCCATCTTCACAATAAAAAGTATCGTGCATGGCGCGCGCAGGATGATTGTCAGGAATGTTTAATGCTGTAAAGTTGTGATAATCATCTTCAATTTCAGGGCCATCTACCACTGTAAATCCGATGGATTTAAATAAACTTTCTAAGCGATGGCGCACTTGCGTGACAGGATGAACACTCCCAAGCTCTGAACCACGACCTGGTAATGTAATATCGATGCGTTGTGAATTAAGTTTTTGCTCAAGGGCCAGCGCTTCAAGCTCAGTTAAGCGTGCGTCCAATAAAACTTGTAACTCACGTTTTAATTCATTAACTAGCCTACCCATTTCTGAGCGCTGCTCAGCAGGCGAGCTTCCAATTTTTTTTAGTAGTGAGGTCAGATCACCGCTTTTACCTAAGCAATTAACCCGTACTTGATCAAGAGCTGCCAAATCTTGCGCTTCAGATATTTCTTTAGGTCTTGTCGACTTAATTAAATTTATTTGCCCAATCAGGCCATCAAGATTAATCGATTTATCTTCATATACTGACATAGTAATCTCAATTACGCAGTGACAGCCTTCATAAAAGCGCTCCTGCTCTTACTTCCACCCAAAAAAAGAGCACCTACATAGGTGCTCTCAAAACTTAAATCCTTAAGTCACGAAAAAATTAAGCAGCTAGAGCCGTTTTAGCTTTGCCAGCTAAATTAGCAAAAGCGTTTTTATCGCTAACAGCTAGTTCTGCTAAGATCTTGCGATCGACTTCAATACCTGCTTTTAACAAGCCATTCATCAAGCGGCTGTAAGACATACCAACTTCACGTGCTGCAGCGTTAATACGGATAATCCATAAAGCGCGGAATTGACGTTTACGTTGACGACGGTCACGATAAGCATATTGCGCGGCTTTAATAACAGCTTGTTTGGCCACACGGAACACGCGACTACGCGCGCCATAATAACCTTTAGCTTCCTTTAATACTTTTTTGTGGCGGGCTCTCGCTGTCACACCACGTTTTACTCTAGCCATTGCTCTCTCCCGAGTTTGTGATCTTCAATTATTCTATATTAAGTTGGCGACGGACAGACTTTACATCGCTCTTAGCAACTTGACGCATCGCGCTACCACGCAATTGGCGTTTGCGCTTAGGTGACTTCTTAGTCAAAATGTGTCGGCGAGTGGCGCTTGCACGCTTTAAACCACCATTACCCGTTCTTTTAAAGCGCTTAGCAGCACCACGTTTTGTTTTTAATTTTGTTTTCATATCTCTCTACTTATTAACTTTGTCCTTTACTAGGCGCTACAACCATAGTCATTTGACGCCCTTCTAGTTTAGGCTGCTGCTCAACGCTGACTTTTTCATTCAGCTCCATATTGATGCGTTGCAGCAATTCCATACCTAATTCTTTGTGTTGCATTTCACGTCCACGGAAACGTAAGGTTATTTTGACCTTATCGCCATCTTCAATAAATTCAATAATTTTACGAAGTTTGATTTGTAGATCACCATCATCAGTGCTGGGTCTAAACTTAATTTCTTTAACCTGGATTAACTTCTGCTTCTTTTTCTGCACAGCGCGGCGCTTATTCAACTCGAATTGAAATTTACCATGATTCATGATTCGGCAAACAGGCGGTTCAGCATTAGGAGAAATCTCAACTAAATCTAAACCTGCCGCATCGGCACGTGCTAAAGCATCCGCAATAGCTACTAATCCAACTTGCTCACCCTCTTCATCAATTAAACGAACCTGCGGCACCCGTATCTGAGTGTTGATCCGTGTCTTCTTATCTCTAATTGCTTTATCTCCTGTGTCTC
>JBDNGR010000200.1:0-1853 GCA_041689165.1 Coxiellaceae bacterium | reverse complement strand
TCGGCGAATAAAGCCAGTTTTGGCAATTACTCGCCGATCTGTTACTGCAAACTCAGTCGTAAGCATAATAATTAACGCTTGAAACCCAACTCCAATTGAGGATAAGAAAAACAAAACAGAAAATAAGAGCAAAAACAATACCATTATCCCTGATGTTTCATCTTTGACGCTAGCCGAACTCAAAGCATAAATAAGGAAGGCAACACTTACAATTAAAGGAACCACAGCCTAAATAAAAACTGCTGGATGTACACGGGCCGAAAAGAGAATTCTTTCACTGGGCATCAAATTATTTTGGATGTAGCTCATCATGATCTCCCTAAATAGTAATATTATGTTGGATTATCAAAACTAAGGTGGGTGTTTAGCATTTATGCGGGACTGGCGTTGATTAACTACAACGCATAAAACTTAAATCAGGTAGCGCCATCATTATATAAGCAAATTAATTGATTATAAAATCTTTTTTTCAAGTTTTTATGAAATTAATCTGCAATCAAACTTGTAAAAAACAAACGCAGGTAGATCTCCCTCATCTACCTGCGTTTGTTTCAAAATAACCAAATTTTACGAATTCTACTACCCGTTTGGCCGTTCCAGCTATCCTTCAGCGAATCCGATACAAAGCGCCACCACGGACGGTTAAAACGTAGAGTGCGCCATCTGGGCCGGCGGTGATCTGGACTATCCTCGGCAAGACAGCTTCTTTTTCAGCGAACAATCTGAGACTGAACTGGCTCTTCCAGCCACAAAGCCAGGCCCAGCCCGAAAAGACCTAGGGCAAACAGGGTGCGGAAGAGGAGAAAGACGGCTGTTACCTCCGCGCCACTAAAGAGAAAAAAGCCAATAAACCCCATGAGTCCGGTTGCCAAAGGCAGCCACGCCAGCGCCCTAAGATCGGCTGGCGCAGACTGGCAATTCCAAACCCAATTAAACCAATTAACATGACGGCTAATCCGATGAGAACGAGTATAAAAAGGTCAAAGGTTAATATAGGCATGAAGCTCACATGACCAACCGCCAGCAAAATGCCACCGCCACAAAATAGGCGCAACGCATTTTTGCCAAACCGACCTACACGCCCAACATACAGCCAGAAATAGGCCACATATCCGGCGATTAAAGCCACTTGCCCAATCACAATCAGCACTCTATCCTGCCCCGAAATCACATCCGGCATCGATCTAAAAAGGAAAAGGCGGCTCATTTCATTGAGCTTGTTGACAAGAAAGAGCAAATTACCAAACATGAAGGCTACGCCACCCCATTGCGCGACCCGATTACTTAAGCACATTGCTGCATTCTCCTACGGCTATCTGCCAGGCCCGCGATTGGTCGGCAGCCAAATCGAGCGCTAAACGCACGCCTTGCCGATCCAACATTTCCCCATGCGCTCTCCGCCGGGATCAAGGCGAGCATTTCGGGGGTAGGTACTTGCTTAAACGAACTTTCGACTAAGAATTTCATTGGCTAAGTCTCCTTTCACGGGTATCAGCGCGGTTCATTATCTGCATGTAGCTCACAGCACAATGACCTTTATAGCCATCATTATCGCACCTTCGGGGATCAGGGGCATGCGCTTGTTTACCTATCTTCAGTGGGGAATTTTCCTTAAACCCCAACCATGTGGACAGGTAAAATTACCTAGCCTAGCGAAGATAGAAGGGAATAGCAAGGTAGGTAAACAAGCGCACATCCTTGTCTCCCTGTTTACCTATCTACCTATTTCCCTATTTTCTACCTCTACCGCAAATATTCGTCAACTAAAAACGCCGCGCAGGCTGAAGGTTCAACAGCAAATTTGATCATTGATCGATTCATCCAACTACCGGCTGAGTCAGCACGCCATTTTT
>JBDNGR010000199.1:0-1860 GCA_041689165.1 Coxiellaceae bacterium | reverse complement strand
TGCTTGAATTAGATGCTGCAATGGGCGCCGCTCAATTGCGATGGATCGGTGGCGATCGCATTCGTGAAATGGCTCGTAAGTTAGCCAATTTTAATGGGATCCAGCAGGCAGAAGTTCCGAATCAATTTTTAGCTGAATTACGGCCTTATCAGCTTGAGGGTTTAAGTTGGCTGCAATTTCTACGTGAATATGAATTCGGTGGGATATTGGCAGATGACATGGGCTTGGGTAAAACAGTGCAGGCTCTGGCTCATATTACCTTAGAAAAAACCAGCGGTCGGATGACACAACCTTGTCTCGTCATTGCACCCACTAGTTTAATGTTTAATTGGCACATGGAATCAAAACGTTTTTCGCCTGAACTCAAAGTTTTGCTTTTGCATGGGGCTGACCGCAAAGAGCAATTTGATAGCATTGCAGACTATGATTTGATATTAACAACGTATCCATTGATTGTGCGAGATAAGCACATATTGCTTGAGCAGCACTTTCATTTGCTTATTTTGGATGAGGCGCAATTCATTAAAAATGCGAAGAGTCAGGCTGCATTAGTCGCCATTCAACTGAAAGCCACACATCGCCTATGTTTAACGGGGACTCCGATGGAGAATCACATGGGTGAGTTATGGTCATTGTTTCATTTTATGATGCCGGGCTTGCTGGGTGATCAGAAATCATTTCAACGTGTTTTTCGAACACCCATCGAAAAACACGAAAACCAAGAGCGTCGTCAACACTTGAATCGACGCATTGCGCCATTTTTATTACGGCGCACAAAGGATAAAGTTGTCCAGGAATTGCCAGAAAAAGTTGAGATGATTCGTCATGTTGAATTGGAGGGTGGGCAGCGCGATCTCTATGAAACCGTACGAATTACGATGCAAGAGAAAATACAGAAGGAAATCGCTAAACTTGGCTTGAAACGAAGTCATATCATTATTCTCGATGCGCTGCTAAAGCTGCGTCAAATCTGTTGTGATCCGCGGCTATTAAAAATAAAAACAACAAAACAGAAAGCGTCTAAATCAGCCAAGTTAGACCTACTCATGTCACTGTTGCCTGAGCTCATTGAAGAAGGTCGACGCATCTTGTTGTTTTCTCAATTCACGGAGATGTTAGGTCTCATTGAAGAGGCGATCACCAAGGCAGGTATTCCCTATGTGAAATTAACGGGTCAAACCAAAGGTCGAGCTACGCCGGTGCAACAATTTCAATCGGGAGAAATACCGTTGTTTTTGATCAGTTTAAAAGCAGGTGGAACTGGGTTGAACCTTACTGCTGCTGACGCGGTGATTCATTATGATCCTTGGTGGAATCCAGCAGTAGAGAATCAAGCTACCGATCGTGCGCATCGAATCGGACAAGAGAAAACAGTATTTGTTTATAAATTAGTTGCGAAAGGAACTGTGGAAGAAAAAATTTTAGAGATGCAGCAACGTAAAAAGGAGCTCATGGATGGATTGTTTTCTGATAAAACAACCAGTAAATTAGAACTGACAGAACAAGATTTAAAAGGACTGTTCGACGAATTTTAGGGATCATCTCGTTCGCTGCGCGCCATAGAAGGCTGAAAGCCGAGGCGCGTAGTCCGCGATAGGCAGCGATTTTTTAACCAGCCCGCAGGGATCACCTCGTTGCTAGTTTATAATTTATCTTCACACCAGTGTATATAAAGGTTATTTGCGATATAGTGAATGCCGTTCTTAGTTAAATATAATTGGAAATAAACCTGGATGAAGCCACGCTACAATTGGATCCCAACCGAATTAACTCAATCTGACTTCAATGAATTTATGGCATGGGATAAAGCAACATTTGTTCTGTAAATTCGATTCTACTTCAGTTCGTTTCACTCTATAT
>JBDNGR010000198.1:0-2684 GCA_041689165.1 Coxiellaceae bacterium | reverse complement strand
TATCCCTTGTCCGTGCTGATGTTAGCTGAAATCAATGATATTTTATTGATAACAACGCCAGACGATATGGCATCTTACAAGCGATTACTCGGCACAGGCGAGCAATTTGGCATTAAGCTAAGTTATGTCACCCAACCAGCACCCGACGGTTTAGCTCAAGCCTTTATTATTGGTGAAGAATTTATTGGTCATGATTCAGTATGTTTGGTTTTGGGCGATAATATTTTCTATGGGCAAGGGTTTACACCGAAATTATTGGAAGCGGCTGCTCGCCCCTCTGGCGCAACTGTATTTGGTTATCAAGTGAAGGATCCCGAACGATTTGGTGTTGTTGCTTTCAATGAGCAGATGCAAGCAATCTCTCTGGAAGAGAAACCCACTCAACCACAATCCCATTATGCGGTTACAGGGTTATATTTTTATGATAATCAAGTAGTGGATATTGCAAAGCAAGTAAAGCCCTCGCACCGCGGTGAACTTGAAATCACCTGTGTTAATCGAGCTTATTTAGAAAAAGAGGCATTGCATGTTGAGTTATTAGGACGTGGATTTGCTTGGTTAGATACAGGGACGTATGAAAGTTTATTAGAAGCCGCTCAATTTGTAGCAACAATAGAAAATCGACAAGGTTATAAAATTGCCTGTCTAGAAGAGATTGCCTATAATAATGGGTGGTTAGCCGAGTCAGATTTAATTCGAGCGGCAGACTTAATGAGCAAAAACAACTATGGTCAGTATTTGCTGTCATTAATCAAAGGTCAGAGATGAGCATTATTCAACTAATCGATTTCGAAATAAAAGGTGATAACCGCGGTCAATTGGTAGCGCTGGAAGCGATGAAAAATATTCCCTTCGACATTAAAAGAGTTTATTACATGACTGGTTTGGACTCGCAATACCCCCGCGGCTTCCATGCCCATAGAGCATTAAAACAAGTGGCCATTTGTCTTAATGGAAGTTGCCGCTTTATTTTGGATAATGGATTTTCAAGGGAAGAAATATTACTAGGTACCCCTGCGAAGGGTTTGCTTATTCCTTCGATGGTTTGGCGTGAAATGCATGATTTTACTGAGAATTGTGTATTAATGGTTTTGGCAAGTGAATATTATGATGAATCCGATTACATTCGCTCCTTCGAAGCATTTAAGACTATGGTGAGAACATGACAATCCATTCAACAGCAATTATTTCAGAAAATGCGAGCATTGGTTTAGGGGGTGTTATAGGCCCTTATTCTGTTATTGGTGACGCTAAAATTGGTGAGAGCTCCATTATCCATCCATCCTTTCTTTGTTATTGCTGATTCGGTTGTTCTAGGACGAGAGGTGATTATGTTCAAAAATAAGGCGAAATTCCGCGCGCTATATGACATATCCACGTATCCACGCTGCGCGCGGCCAATCACCTGTTTTTGTAAGTAACGTGTAAATAATGAATGGTACCTAAAATGAAAATTTGTATTGCAGGAAAAAATGAGATTGCTGTGCATGGCCTTGAACTCGCTTTAGCGGAACTAGGCCGAGAAAACGTGATGGTTTGCCCGAACGTCAGTGACGATGGCGTGTCACGATGGCAGCCATCACTAACCCGATTTGCAAAGAAATGGGGTGTTAGCGTTTTTGAACTGGACGATCTCTACGAAATAGATGATTTGATCTTTATTTCGCTTGAGTTCGACCGAATTGTGCGTCCTGAGAGATTTAGGACGAAAAGTTTATTCAATATGCACTTTTCACGACTTCCGGCCTATAAAGGAATGTATACTTCTGCTTGGCCAATTCTAAATGGGGAAAAATATTCTGGTGTTACATTTCACAAAATTGATTCTGGAATTGACACTGGGGAAATTGTTGATCAAATGGAAATCCCGATTCAAGAAAAGCATACAGCTAGAGATCTCTATTTTGCGTATATGAAAACCGCAAGGTTTTTGCTCAACCGTGTCTATCCCAAATTGATTGAAAATAACTATACGTCAAGTCCTCAATCAGCGGTTCACTCTAGCTACTACTCAAATACATCGATAAACTACGCTAATCTTTCATTAAATCTCAGCAATACTGCGGAGTCTGTTTTACGTCAGGTAAGGGCTTTTCATTTCAGGGAATTCCAGATCCCCCATATTGACTCTTTTCCTGTGGCGAATGGACAAATCCAGAGGGATAGGAGTCATAAGGCTGCGGGTAGCGTTACTTTAGATGGACCTGATGCTATTGTGGTATCTACCATCGATTTTGACATTCGATTCGAGCGAGATAGATCTTGGGATTTTTTTCGCCTAGTTGCGGAATCTGATGTGTTGGGAGTTATCAACTATTCCAATGATAGGAGTTTGGTAAATTTAACCAATGCTGATGGATGGACTCCTCTAATGATTGCTGCATATAAAGGTAATGAGTCATTGTGTCGGGCATTGATTGAGGCGGGTGCGGATATACACAAATCAAATCAGAATGGAACAACTGTACTTATGTATGCAAAGAATTATGGGGATCGAATGGGTGATTTTTCGATATACAAGTTGCTACAAGACTCAGGGTGTGATGTTTTAGCCCGCGATCGTTTTGGCAGTACGGTTATTGACCATGGAAGTTTCAAATAGCTGGTGGCACTGCGGCTTTTTTTTGAACATAATTGTCGATGTTCCAGTTGTAATCGAACCACTCTTGGCAATGGACATCACT
>JBDNGR010000197.1:0-1660 GCA_041689165.1 Coxiellaceae bacterium | reverse complement strand
ATGTGTTGCGATTTGATGCTAATTATTCAGTCGCAAAAAAAGGCGATTACTTTACGGTTTGTCGTATCGATAAAGAAGAAAAACGCTTGCACTGCCAATCGGAAGAAGGCACACCGTTCTCAATAAATCCTGCCAGGATTGCTTTAAAAGCACGTATGTCTGTGTATCGATCAGAGGCTGCACAACTTGCTGCTGGAGACACGATTCGATTGCGCTTAACAGATAATTCACGCGGGCGAGTAGCCAACAAAGAGTATAGCGTAACCGGCGTGACCAAAGAGTGCGCCCTACTTCATAACGAAGAGGGTAGTTTAGACATTAAGCTCAATCATAAGGTGGATGCTCATTGGGATTACTCCTATACGACGACGGCTTTTGGGGCACAAGGTTTGACTGCAGGCTTTGTGCTAGCGTTAGAGCTAGCTAAACGGCAAAAGGCTACCACGCATCGTTCCCACGAGATAGATGTCACCAGACCTCGCGAACAGGTAACCATTTATACAGAGGATGAAGGGGCGCTAACAAATCGTCTTGCCACACTCCAAGGTGATAAAACATCGGCTTATCTGGCGAATAAGGCGAGCAATAGGATTGAAAAACCGACCTCACTACCAACGTCAGTTAAAATAGAGAAAACACCAATCAATAAAAATTTTAAAAACAATGCAATCAACTCCCCCGCCATCTCAGCAGACACTATCAATCAGGAGTTGTTGCCTCACATGGAAGTGCTTTGCGAGCGATTGCTTGGTAAGCCAAATTCTGCACATAGTGATAGCATTCGTTATGGCTCCAAAGGGAGCTTGAGCATTAATTTGAAAAACGGCCTATGGTACAACTTTGAAACGGGCGAGAAAGGTAATGCGCTACAGTTGATTGCCCATGAAATGGGCTTTAATGAGTTTAAAGAAACGATAGGGTATGCAAAATATTTTTTAAATTATAACGACCTATTGGTCAGATCCACATCAACAAAAAAACCGCCCACTAAACGTAGTGTCATAGAAAGTCCGAATAAAAAAGACTATGCAAAAAAACTTCTCAAAGAAAGTCTTCCTATTGAAGGAACGATCGCTGCGCGGTATTTGAAAGAACACCGAAAATTAGCGCATTTCAAATCGGCTGACGTGCGTTTTGTTCCTAATCTACCAACGCGGCATGGTGATAATAAAATGAGAGTCCCAGCCTTAATGTGCATTGCTCGCGATAGTTCAGGCGAATTAAATAATGTGCAAGTAACTCGTTTAAATCCTTTAACAGGCAATAAGGATTATGCGTCTAAAACGACAAAACAAACCTACGGCAAAAGAAACGGATGCCCGGTTGAGCTCAATACTAAATCAACAGAAAGCAAAACCTATTTAACGGAAGGGTTAGAAACTGGATTAAGCTTATTGGAAGTCAACCAAAAAGCACGCGTTATGACCGTGTTAGGAAAAGAGAATTTCAAAACAGTTGACCTTTCACGCCTTACGAATCATGTGGTTTTGTGTGTGGATAATGATGGTAAAAAAACGTTTGGTGACATGACTATTATAACGTCGGCACTCCGAATAATGTCCGCTGGAAAATCGGTGTCTATCATTTGCCCAGAGAAGGAAGGCGAGGACTTCAATGACGTATTAATCAAAGAAGGTGTGGCAAAATTAAACGACGATAT
>JBDNGR010000196.1:0-3238 GCA_041689165.1 Coxiellaceae bacterium | reverse complement strand
GCCCTGTCCCCGCCCTCTCTGAAATAACATCGATATCCAGTTGAGAAGGCACCCACAGGGGGGCGCCCCTACAAACACAACACCCAAGGCTACGGCTTATCTTTAACCTAAAAACAGCAGTTGTAATCTACAGCGAAGGTCTACTGTATTGAATCTGCTGGGCTCTTTCGAAAATTTTTTCTCACCCTAGCAGTGACTACTGCTTTCGAAATAATTTTCAAAAAAACTCAGCATCTTCAACCCATTAGCCCTTCTCGCTACGATTACAACTGCCGTTTTTAGGTTTAACAAAATATCTTCGCATATCAGCAAAAGCTTGTTTTAAGCTTTTACCATCAATCTTAGCCTCTTGTAAAATAGGACCCCGTGGGTCTGAGATCACATAATTACCCTGCGGATAAAGTCGAGTAATACGTTCCGGCTGAATAATCGCATAATCGATGTAACTATTAGCGATTAAATAAGGTCGATTGCCTTGCGTAAAAATTGGCTGACCCAAACTATAATCACTCACCGGATTAGTACAACCCAAAGCTTTTTGCATCAGTAAGGGCACAATATCGTAGTGGCTAGTCAAATGCTCTACCACTTTGTGAGTTTCACCCGGCCAATGAATCACCAAGGGAGTTTTAATTTGCCATTCATCATAAGCACTGGCATGCCCCCAGTACAATTGCCCGCTATCATTAAACTCTTGGCCATGATCAGAAAGCATGACGACAACCGTATTGTCTAACAAGTTACGTGCTTTTAAGTCATTTAATACTTCACCAATCAGGCTATCCACATAATGCGCTGAATTGTAGTAGCGATTTAAATAAGGTTGCACCGGGGTTTTGGCATTAATACTCATCCGATCACAATGCGGCACGATGGGCTGAAACAACTCTGGATAAGTCACTTTTTGTTGGCAATAATTATGGACCGCATCGTAGAACAAGAAACCAAAAAATGGTTTGTCTGGATTTCGCTTAGCTAAAAATTGTTTAAATTGATCAGTAATAGTGCGATCACGCTGATAAGCTTTAGCGCCTTTTGCTGTAATCTGCAGATTCTTAACTGAACTGAAAACGGTTTTATTAAAGGCTGGGTATTCCATGGAAGCACTACGATAAATACCCATTTCATAATCTTCTTTCTGCAATTGGGTGATGAAAACCGGCGCTTTCTGTTCAGAGAGCATCGCAGTCCAATAGCTATAAGGAATACCATAAAAAATTGAAAAAATGCCGGGGCCTGTGGCATTGCCACCACTCATGTTGTTTTGAAATTGCCACGATTCTTGCGCAAGTGCTGCCATGTTTGGCGTTACTTTTGGATTCATCGTATCAAAGCGCAAGGCATCAACCACTAAAAAGAGAATGTTGTAAGGCTTTGCCGGCGCGCGACAATTTAAAGGATGTAAAGGATAATCCAACGGCTTAGTGACCTGTTTCAGCTGCAAGAACAAACCCGCTCCAGCTGTTTGCAAACGCAAAGAGCCATCACGAAAAGGCAAAAAGAAGCCTAAGAAATCTGAATAGAAAGGAATAACTTGTGACTCCATCACAATTTGATGAGTGCTCGCATAATTGATTTCAAGCTTGGTTCCAATACCACTAGAACGTAGCATTAAGCCATATGAGGCCAACAAACAAATACTCAAACAAATTGCTAGGACTCGTCCGTAGCCACTCAAACTGGGGGAATTTTTCTTTTTCCAGATATAAATGGCCAACAGTACTTCGATTACCAAGAAACCGACAATCATGAGCGATAAAATAAGCCACTCAAAGGAAGAAAGGATAACGACATCCGCAATCACCCCAGCAGTTAACAAATGCCAAGTGACCCCTGCAAAATGAAAGTGAAATAAGTGGTAAACCACACTATCAATCACTAAAAATAATGCCACAAATGCCGCTAAGACACAGGAAACACTAACTACCAGCCAGCGCCGCGGGTATATCATCAAGAAAAAAATAACGATGGCGCATGCGCTAAAGCTAAAAATAGCGAGCTGTACCAAAAAAGAAATAACCAAAAAAAACCAAGAAAGAGTGGCCCCCGTTAAGCTCATGATGGGGATATCCATAGGATTGGGTATGACGGGAATGTAGTTAAGTGAAATTAATAAATACAGCAAAATATTTGCTGCAAAAAACCAAGCAGCCCAATGAGAAAGGTGCTTGCGAGATTTCTTATCGCTTCGGGTATCCTTGGGAAGCCAACTGGTTTTTCTTCTAAACATGGACAGAAACTAATCCTTATTGCTTTTTTGTGTCATTTAGCTAAGCGCTCCATCAACCAATCTAAAGCACGGGTCGGCAGCAATCGGCTTGACCACATCATAAAATAGGCAGGAAAAGTAACATAATAGCGTGCTTTAGGGCGAGCACTTTCTAAGGCCTTCTTGATTAAACTCGCCACAGCCTCAGGCTTTAGAGCAAAGGGAAGTTCAGTAGCTTTTTGTTGATACAGTTTTTGGTACTGCGCTTGATGCACGCTATTCATTTGATTTTTTAGCGAGGCTTCAAATACTTGACGCGCATTTTGCCGAAAATGAGATTCAATAGGGCCTGGCTCTATTAAAATCAGTTCCACACCACTCGCTGCAAGCTCCATCCGCAAGGCATCACATAAACTTTCAATGGCATATTTAGAGGCACAATAAGCACCTCGATAAGGCATCGTTACTATGCCGAGTATAGAACTGATTTGCACAATCCGACCATGCCCTTGCTTGCGCATGATGGGGATAAACTGCTGGATGAGCTCAACACAACCAAAAACATTGGCCTCAAACTCTGCTCGTAGCTGATCACGCGTCAAATCTTCAATGGCGCCTGGCAAAGCATAAGCCGCATTACTAATCAGGTAGTCCAAAGTGCCATTAGTCGCCACCAAAACCGCCTCCACCAACTGATGCAAGGACGACTGATCGGCCAGTTCAAAAGCAAAGCTTTCAAAACCCTCATCCCTTAAGCGCTGTAGATCTGCGGCCTTGCGCGCCGTGACCAAAACACGATAGCCAGAACGTTTTAAAGTCTGAGCCGTCTGGTAGCCAATCCCTGAAGAACACCCTGTAATAAGAACAGTTTTCATTGTAATCCTAGTTTTCAATTGACAAGGTCCAGGCGAGGGGAGTAGCATTTCGCTTGTAATCAACCGACATTGATTGGTGCATAAGAGAGAAAAAGACTCCAGCTGAGGAACTCCCTACAACTCAGTAAAAACCCCGCTTCAAGCGGGGTTTTTT
>JBDNGR010000195.1:0-2436 GCA_041689165.1 Coxiellaceae bacterium | reverse complement strand
TCATAGAACATCCAGCTCACGAGGGAAATTTTTCCTTCGATTAATAGAGCAAGCGCTTTCAACTGATCCGGTTCCGGCAAAATCGTTAAACACTATATCTAGTGGTCGGGTTATTCAACTACATACCCAGGTTATAATAATTATCTGACAAATGATTGTTACTACCCAGTTGATACAAATCATACAGATGACGAACAAGATGCTTGTCCGAGTCCCGTTCTTTTTTGCTTGATCCAGCGATCCTTCGCGTGAGAGCAACCCATTTTTCTGCGGCAGTCTCGTCCAAAGCCACACAGTAAACGGGGAAGAATGCATGGTTACTTTCATCACCAAGGATAACTTTAACCATGGATGAAACATTTTTGATATGTGGTTCGAGTAACAGTTCTCCAACAAAACAATTGATTGCAATGTGGGGTTTTAAATAACTAATGCCAGCAGCCCCCTCAAAAGAAGCGCGGATGCTCATATACCGGCCTTCGTAAAATACATTTACGTCTTCAGGTTGAATGCTGAACCCACCTTGCCTTAATGTATCTACCAAAGCATTCTGAAACAACCGTAATTGCGTTCTCTTGGCATTTTTGCCTAAGCTCAAACCAGTTGATTTTAAACGAACCCTGAAATCAATATCCTCCGATAGCCTATTTATCAAACCATAAGTCTTGGATAGACTGGTCTCGCCCTGAAAAATCAGATCAAAATAATCATGTTGAACATTCATGAGTAATTGAATGGCTTTGGTAACAAAATAATCTTTTGAATAAAAGCGACTGGTAGTCCAAGCAAAATCACCGTTTTACGAATGTGCTGCTCATTTAATTCACCGGGCATTTATTCCACCTTCAAAAATTACACGCCGACCTTCTGCGTGAATTGAACCGCGATATCGGCTTTCCTGGGTGGATAGCCAGCAAGCAAAACAAGCTTGCGTGAGATTTGCGTATTTGAGTCCGGCATTGTTATACTCAGCACGCCATTTGTAGTGGTTTACCGCGGCAATTACTATTATTAAATCAATATGTTACTGATGACGTGTCGGATTGAAAATCCTTGTGTCGGCAGTTCCATTCTGCCTCTGGCCACCATGTTTTAAAAGACTCCAACATTAATTGTTTGCGGCCCTTCAACACAAGAACTTCCTCATCTATTCAAGAGTGGTACACCAGCAGCCTCTCCAGTTGCATTTAGTACAGCGCGCACAAGAGAAGGGCTTGGCCTAGTAGCGCCTGATGGTGATATTGCAGCGCCCTGACTACTACCACCTAACTCAGCACTAGGTGCTGTCTTGCTGGGACTTAGTGCCCTCAGCCAAAAATTAGAACCCAAAATAAACGAAGCTAAGCCCGAGAAGACAGCGGCTACAATAATTACCACCATGGGTAAGGCACTCATACCGGCTGTAGCCAATACAGTATTTAATAGAACGATACCTGCATAGGCTAAAGCGGCATTCGTTGCAGCATTAAGGCTAACACTGATAATGCCTAACAGTTTTTTATCTGTAGAAAGCTGCATAAATTTATTGAATTTGTTGTCTATTTTTTGGCAAAATTTAGCGAGAAAGAAATGGTAAAAATAAAATTCAGTAAAAGCGCCCGCGGTGAATGAAACCACAAAGGCTACGGTAATAGCAGGAATAAGTGGTACGCCAGTCATCGTTAGAAAGCTGGTTAAACCGAAGGCGAACAATAAACTCAAGGCCAGAACATTTCCGAGAGAGATAACAAGTGCAGTTGATTTGGCCGGCGTTAAATTTTTCCACCATGCTTGAATGGTTTGACTAAAACTTAGCGGAACAGCATGTGGAGCAGCTTTTTTCTTTTCATCAAAACTGCTTAACCAAGTTTCGAGTTCTTGGATCATCATTATGGCGGCTACTAAAATACCTGCAGCAATTCCAATACTCGCTAAGACGCCCACTCCCCCAAAAGCAAATGCGGTCATACCAAATAAGACACCCGTAACAATAAAGACTAAAGAGCCCGCCCAATATCTAAATTTTTTCCAGCCTTGCAATTTCGGCATGCTGGTTTCGCCGGTAAGTCTTTTGAAAAAATCATTCAATAAACCCAGATTCATCCAAAGATTAACAACACCACTTACGGCACCTCCCAAGGTGATAGCCAGTGCTTGAGCAAGTTGCGGGCCTATTCGTCCTAGATCAAGCAAGAAACTCAAAAATGCTAAAAAATTCTGTAAGCCAACACCTAGCGCACCCGCCAAGGCAACTAACCAGACACTGCCGGTAAAAAGCTTCTTATTTTGACTATTATTTGAACTTGGCATGAAAATTCCTTAAATAATTATTCACTATTTATGAATATTAATCTAGATTTGTCGCTCCGGTCAAGCGCCGCGGGGCTTAGGTATTGACCCACTGCTTTAGTATAGTATTTGAGCCTTAAGGTTAAATTAAGGGCATCTTTATAAATT
>JBDNGR010000194.1:0-11388 GCA_041689165.1 Coxiellaceae bacterium | reverse complement strand
GGTCGTGGTGGTGCAGGTTTCCCAACAGGATTGAAATGGGGTTTCATCAAAGCGGATGCGCCAGGTCAAAAATACATGGTGTGCAATTCAGATGAGAGTGAGCCAGGTACTTTTAAAGATCGAGATATCTTGCTCTATAACCCACATCAGTTGTTAGAAGGTCTAGCGATTGGTTGCTACGCGATTGGTGCGACAGTAGGCTACAACTTAATGCGTGGTGAATACTGGGAGCCATTTTTATATTGTGAGCGAGCACTCCAAGAAGCTTATACCGCAGGTTTTTTAGGTAAGAATATTTTTGGCTCTGATATTGACATTGATATCTATAACCACCGAACAGCGGGTGCTTATATATGTGGTGAAGAAACGGCTCTATTGAATTCTCTGGAAGGTAGGCGTGCTATGCCGCGCATTAAACCACCATTTCCGGCGCTAGTGGGTTTGTATGCCAAACCAACTATTATTAACAATACTGAAACTTTAGCTTCTGTGCCGGTAGTTTTGCAAAAGGGTGCTAAATGGTTTGCTGACTTAGGCATTCCTAAAAATGGCGGTACTAAAATTTTCTGTGTTAGTGGTCATGTTAACAAACCCGGCAATTATGAAATTCCTCTCAGTACGCCCTTCACTACATTATTAGAGTTGGCAGGTGGCATGCTCAACGGCGCTAAATTAAAAGCGGTCATCCCCGGTGGTAGTTCAATGCCGGTCTTACCAGCGAAAATTATTTTAGAAACTAATCTGGATTATGACAGCTTGATGAAAGCCGGCTCAATGCTCGGTACCGGTGGCATGATTGTGATGGATGAGTCAACCTGTATGGTGAAAACCTTGGCGCGCATCATCAAATTTTATATGCATGAATCTTGCGGTCAGTGCACACCTTGCCGTGAAGGCAGTGGCTGGGTATGGCGCCTAGTTAATGATATCGAAGAAGGGCGCGGTAAACCCGGCGATATTGATAAGCTCGCTAAAATTGCCAAGAGTATCGAGGGACGAACTATTTGTGCAATGGGCGAATCCATTGCTTGGCCAGTGGCGAGTTTTTTACGCCATTTCCGCGAAGAGTTTGATTACCATATTGAACATGGCCAGTGTTGTCCTGTTGCGAATCAAACTAGAACTCATTAATGAAGATCTTTGACTTATGATAGAACTTGAAATAAATCAGCAAAAAATCAGTATTCGTGAAGGTGCTTCAGTCATTGAAGCGGCTGATCAAGCGGGCATTTATATTCCGCGCTTTTGCTATCATCGTAAGCTCAGCATTGTTGCTAACTGTCGTATGTGTTTGGTAGAAGTGGAAGGTGTTGCCAAAGCTTTGCCAGCTTGTGCGACTTTAGTCACAGCTGGTATGAAAGTTTTTACAGCATCTAAAAAAGCTTTAGATGCACAACGTGCCGTAATGGAATTTTTGCTCATCAATCATCCTCTCGATTGCCCTATCTGCGATCAAGGCGGTGAATGTCAATTGCAAGATCAATCGATGGGTTATGGTTATGCCGATTCTGAATACAATCAGAAAAAACGTGCTGTTTATAGCGAAGATATAGGGCCTTTAGTTGAAACCGAGATGACGCGTTGCATTCACTGTACGCGCTGCGTGCGTTTTGGAATTGAAATTGCCGGCACACCTGAATTAGGTGCGACCTTCCGCGGCGAAGATATGGAAATTGGTACCTATGTGAAGCATTTCATGCATTCTGAGATTTCTGGCAATATTATTGATCTTTGCCCAGTAGGCGCTTTAACATCTAAACCTTTCGATTATTCAGCACGTTCTTGGGAATTGCGTGAGCACCCCTCGATTGCACCACATGACTGTGTGGGTTCGCATATGTTTGTGCATTCACGTGCGCAAGATAATTTAGCGCAACGCCGCGTTATGCGTGTGGTACCGCGTTCTAATGAAGCGGTGAATGAAATTTGGTTGAGTGATCGTGATCGCTTCAGTTATCAGGCGCTGTATCACGCTGATCGTGTTTTGCAGCCAATGGTTAAGCGTAATGGCCAGTGGCAAGAAATTGAATGGCAGGCGGCTTTGTTAGAGCTTGTGGATCGCACGCGAGCGATCATTAGTTTACAAGCTGCGGAACAATTAGGCGCTCTGGCGCACCCTAATTCTACTGCAGAAGAATTTTACTTACTGCAAAAATTGTTTCGTAGTCTGGGATCGTCCAATATTGATCACCGTTTAACGCAAACGGATTTAAGCGATGTACCCGAGTTCAATTTGGGTGTGAAATTCAGCGATATTGATCATTTAAACACTGTGCTATTAGTGGGCTCCAATGTGCGACATGAGCAGCCTTTGGTCGCCACACGCTTATTCAAAGCTTTTAAAGGCGCTGGCAAAATTATGGCGATCAATAGCTTAGATTATAGCTTTGCACATCCCTTAGCCGAAAAAATTATCACTTCTCCACAGAACATCACTCATTCATTGGCGCAGATAGCCTTGGCCTTAGCCGAGGCTAAGCAACACAGTATCGCGCTGCCCAAACTCAGTATTAGTGCTGAGGCGCGTAGCATGGCACAGCACTTATTAGCGGCTGAGCGCTCAGCTATTTTTATGGGCGCAGATGCGATTAACCACCCTGAAGCTACTTTAATCCGTCACCTAATTCAGCTTATCGCCGAGCTCAGTCACTCAAGCTTTGGTGCGTTAAGCATTGGCGCCAATAGTATGGGCGCTTGGCTCGCAGATGCGGTGCCACACAATGCTTTGAATGCACGCAGCATGTTTAGTGGCGAAGCTTTACGTGCGTATTATTTATTAAATGTTGAAGCTGAGTTCGATAGTGCTTATTCAGCTGCCGCCCTAAAAGCCTTGCAAGCGGCAGCTTTGGTTGTGTGCTTGAGCAGCTTCAAAACGGCAGCCATGCTTGAATACGCCGATTTTATTCTTCCTGTTACACCTTTTACAGAGAACTCAGGCACCTTGATTAATGCAGAAGGCGATTGGCAGACTTTCAGTGCGGCCAGCTTGCCGCAAGGTGACGCTAAGCCGGCGTGGAAAGTATTACGTGCTTTAGGCAGTTTGTTTGAATTGGAAGGTTTCGCGTATCAAAAAACCGCAGAAATTCTAGAAGAACTGAAAGCTAATATTAAGAACCAAGCTTCTATCAAACTTGAGCCAAGCCGCTATCAATTCAGTGAAAGTAATGAATTATTACGCTTTGCGCCACAGCCGATTTATCGTATTGATGCGCTAGTGCGCCGTGCTGCAGCTTTGCAACAAGCGCAAGCAGTGCTTAATACTGATTTAGCGGCCGTGCAGCTCAATTCAACTACGGCAAAAGCTTTAGGTTTAGATTCCAATCAAGCTGTTGTGGTGCGGCAACAGGATCAGCAGATTAATTCGATTTTAGTGATCAATGACAAACTGGCCGATAACTTAGTGCTATTGCCATTAGGCTTAACTGAAACGGCAGGTTTTGGTACAGCTTTTGCACCTATTACAGTAGAGCGAGGTACAGCATGATTGATCAGCTGATTACTTTAGCGTGGATTTTAGCAAAAATAATCGTCATTGTTTTGCCGTTGATGGGTGTGGTGGCTTATACCACGATGGCTGAGCGTAAAGTGATTGGTTATATGCAAGGACGAATAGGCCCGAATCGGGTCGGCATTTTTGGTTTAGGCCAGCCGATTGCAGACTCTCTTAAATTAATTCTAAAAGAATTGATTATTCCGACGCGTTCTAGTCGTTACTTATTTTTGCTAGCACCGGTATTGAGCATCATGCCGGCTTTAGCTGTCTGGTCAGTTATTCCCTTTGCTGACGGCTGGGTGTTAGCGAATGTGAATGCCGGGCTTTTATTAATTTTGGCCTTAACTTCATTAGGGGTGTACGGAATTTTAGTGGTTGGCTGGTCGGCCAATTCTAAATATCCATTTTTTGGTGCACTGCGTTCAACTGCGCAAGTAATTTCCTATGAAATTGCGATGGGCTTTTGCTTTGTAGGCGTCTTAATGGCCGCGGGTACTGCGAATTTACAGGGCTTGGTTTTACAGCAGAGCGGTGGAATTTGGCACTGGTATTTCTTACCTTTATTTCCTTTATTCATTGTGTATTGGATTTCCGGGGTAGCAGAAACAAATCGGGCACCCTTTGATGTAGCAGAAGGCGAATCCGAAATTGTGGCCGGCTTTCACGCTGAATATTCAGCCATGAGCTTCGGTACTTTTTTCTTAGCCGAATACGCCAACATGCTGCTAATAGGCGCTATTGCCACTTTGTTATTTTTGGGTGGTTGGTTATCACCTTTACAAGGAATTCCTGTGCTACAGGATTATTTTAATTGGGTTCCCGGCATCGCTTGGTTCGCTATTAAAGTGAGTGTGTTCGTTTTTGTGTATTTCTGGTTGCGTGCTACCCTCCCGCGCTACCGTTATGATCAGATTATGTATTTAGGATGGAAAGTGTTAATTCCGGTAACTCTAGTGTGGATTGTGCTAGAAGCAATTGCGATCCAGTTTAGGCTCGCACCATGGTTCAGCTAGAGGAGTGATATATGTTGTGGGCTAAATTAAAACAACTTATTAAAACTTTTACCCTATGGGAATTGCTCCAAGGTCTTAGTGTAACGGGACGCTACTTTTTTAAAACTAAAAGTACCATTCAATATCCCGAAGAAGAAACGCCGATTTCAAATCGCTTTCGTGGCATGCTGGCTTTGCGTCGTTACCCGAATGGTGAAGAACGTTGCATTGCTTGCAAACTTTGCGAAGCCGTGTGCCCCGCTTTAGCGATTACCATTGAAGCAGGTCCGCGCGTTGATGATGGTTCGCGTCGCACCACCCGTTTTGATATTGATGCTTTTAAATGTATTAACTGCGGCTTGTGTGAGCAAGCTTGCCCGGTGGATTCGATTGTGTTAACCCCAGAGATGCATTATCACATTGCAGAACGGGGTGACAATATTTTAACCAAAGAAAAATTGTTAATGATTGGTGATATTTACGAAAAACAAATCGCTAAAGATCGCGCTGAAGATGAGCAGTATCGCTAAATTGAGGTTTAAATAATAATGTTCGAAGCGCTACCGGTATATTCAATTCTATTTTATGTCTTTTCGGGCTTATTGTTGGCGGCCGCTACCTGGGTGATTTTAGCTAAAAATCCCGTGCAGGCTGTTTTAAGTCTAGTCTTGTGCTTTTTTGCGGCGAGCGTGTTGTGGATGATGCTTGAAGCGGAATTTTTAGCCTTGGTGTTGATTTTCGTCTATGTGGGCGCCGTAATGACGCTCTTTTTATTCGTGGTCATGATGTTGAATATTGATGTGGTTAGTTATCGTGATGGCTTTGTGCGCTACTTATTGTTGGGCTTGGTGGTAATAGCTATTTTAGTGGGTCTTTTATTGGTGGCGATTTGGCCGTCTGTTCCTCTTATAAATGATTTGAATGCGGCTACTACAGATAGCAACAATATCGAAAGCTTGGGCGTATTGCTCTTTAGCGATTACCTCTATCCTTTCGAGGTAGCGGGAGCAATTTTATTGGTTGCGATTGTGGCGTCAATCAGCCTGGCTTTTCATGGCCGTAAAGCTGACACCAAGCAACAGTCTATTGCTAAGCAACATGCTGCGCAAAAGTCAGAGCGCTTACGCATTATTAAAATGAAGGCAGAAAAGCATGATTAATTTACAACATTTTTTGGTGCTGGCCGCACTTTTATTTAGCCTAGGTTTCGCTGGAGTCATTATTAATCGTAAGAACTTGATTTTACTATTGATGTGTATTGAGCTGATGCTCTTGGCGATTAACACCAATTTTATTGCATTTTCTCACTACCTAAATGCGATGGCAGGTCAGGTATTCGTCTTCTTTATTTTGACTGTGGCTGCGGCAGAAGCCGCCATTGGTCTGGCTATTTTAGTGTTAATTTTTAGACGTGGTATGGGAATCAATATCCAAGATATGGATGTGCTAAAAGGTTAAAACGGTCTTTCAGATTATTCCTATGATTGAGGTACAGTGTGTTAATTAAACATATCAGTTTAGCGGCCGTCTTGGCGCCTTTGGTGGGTTCGCTCATCACGGGTTTAGCTTGTCGCCGAATTAAACCCAGCACCGCGCATCGAGTGACCATTCTAGGTGTGGCTTTGTCGTTATTTTTCTCTTTAGATCTATTGAAGCTAATCATCATTGATCATAACCCCGTACAAAGTTTCGATCTTTATGTTTGGGCTTTAAGCGGAAATTATGAATTCAAGATTGGTTTCTTAATCGATCAACTTACTGTGTTAATGATGGTAGTGGTCAACATGGTTTCTTTGCTAGTGCATATTTATAGCATGGCCTATATGAAAGATGATCCAGGCTATGCGCGCTTCTTTAGTTATATGTCACTCTTTAGCTTTGCTATGTTAATGCTTGTCACCGCCAACAACTTCACTCAATTATTCTTTGGTTGGGAAGGCGTAGGCTTTGTTTCTTATCTTTTAATCAGTTTCTGGTTTAAGAAAGACTCAGCTGCTAATGGTGGCTTAAAAGCTTTTATTGTTAATCGCGTTGGTGATTTTAGTTTTATCTTGGCTTTGGCTCTCATCTTGAGTTACTGCGGCAGCTTAGATTATGCGGTGTTGTTTGCACAATTACCGCTCTTAACGCAAAGCACTATTCAGCTCTGGCCAGGTCTTGATGTCTCTGTTATTAGCTTAATCGCTGTGCTGATTTTTATTGGCGCGATGGCAAAATCCGCCCAAATTCCACTGCACATCTGGCTGCCAGAATCGATGGAAGGTCCGACCCCCATTTCAGCTTTAATTCACGCAGCCACCATGGTGACAGCCGGTGTTTATTTGGTAGCCCGTTTATCACCGCTGTATGAGTTATCGCCAGTGGCCCTCAATTTGGTATTGATCGTAGGTAGTACCGGTGCCTTGTTCTTAGGTTTGTTAGCGCTGGTTGAGAATGATATCAAGCGCGTTATTGCCTTCTCTACCATGTCACAATTGGGCTATATGATGGCAGCGAATGGAGTGTCGGCTTACTCAGCAGCTCTATTCCACTTGTTCACGCATGCCTTCTTTAAAGCGCTATTATTTTTAGCAGCAGGCTCCATCATTTTAAGTTTGCATCACGAGCAAGACTTGCGAAAAATGGGTGGTTTAGTTAAGCGTTTACCGATTACGTATGTGACTTTCCTAATTGGTGCTTTAGCCTTAGCGGCCATTCCACCTTTTTCGGGCTTTTATTCTAAGGATGCCATTATTGAGCTCGTGCAACATTCCAGTTTAGCTGCAGCGCCATATGCTTATTTCTGTTTAATGGCGGGCGCTTTTGTGACGGCATTCTATATTTTCCGTGCCTTCTTTATGGCTTTCCATGGTAAGGCGCGTTTTGATTTGCAAACGCCACATACGATCCAAGAGCCGGCGTGGCCTGTGCTCAGCGCTTTAGTTTTGTTGGCAATACCCTCGACTATTTTGGGTTTCTGCTTAGTAGAGGACCTAGTCTATGCCGCACCGCAACAAAATCTATTTGGTCATAGTATTGATCTCGTGGCTAATAGTGCCGTGGTGACTGAATTGCACCAAGAATTTAACTCGGCCTTAGCGGCCGCTTTAAACGCGCCTTTCAGCTTAAGCTTTTGGATGTCAGTTGGTGGGCTAAGTACGGCGTTTTTTGCCTATTTGTTATTCCCAAGCGTGCCGCATTTCTTTGCGCAACATTTTAAAAATATACGTGGCATTTTACTTGATCAATATGGGTTTGATCGTTTTAACGATAGGGTGTTTGTGCGAGGTGTGAAGTCTTTGAGTCAATTTTTGTATCAGGTTACGGATGTCAATTTTATTGATAGTTTCCTCGTTAATGGCTCAGGGCGAACGGTGGTGCGCATTGCACAATTAGCTAAGCGCTTACAATCGGGTTTATTAAATCAGTATGTTCTAGCGATGATTTTTGCTTTGGTTTTATTACTTGGCTGGCAGTTGTTGTATTAATAATGAGTTACCACTACTTATGATTGCTAGTATCCCTTTATTAAGTCTGCTTATTTGGCTCCCAGTATTAGGCGCTATCATTGTGCTAATGATTGGCGATCGCCAGATGGGTAATACCGCACGACGTTTTGCTTTCTTCATCTCGTTGCTCTGTTTGGCATTGTGTGTGCCGCTGTGGCACGAATTCGATGTTAACACTGCTCTAATGCAGTTTGTTGAGCACGCCGCATGGATTCCAAGTTATGGCATCAACTATGATTTAGGAGTTGATGGTATTGCTATGCCGCTAGTAGTGTTGACGAATATCACCACAATCTTAGTCATAATGACTTCCTGGACCATGGTAACGCAGAAAGTGGCGCAATATCTGGCCGCTTTTTTGATCATGCAGGGCATGATAGTCGGCGTATTTGAAGCGACCGACTCCATGTTATTTTATTTCTTCTGGGAAGGTATGCTGATTCCCATGTATTTGAGTATCGGAATTTGGGGTGGTGAAAGACGCTCTTACGCGGCCATGAAATTTTTTCTATATACCTTTTTAGGTTCAGCTTTACTGTTGGTCGCTATTTTATATTTACACTGGCAATCCGGTAGTTTCTTAATCAGTGATTTCTATCAGCTCAAAATTTTAATGCCGGTACAAATCGCACTTTTTGTGGGTTTTCTATTAGCTTTTGGTATCAAAGTGCCGATGTGGCCCCTACATTCCTGGTTGCCCGATGCGCATACAGAAGCTCCTGCAGGTGGTTCAGTCATCTTAGCCGCTTTGATGTTGAAGCTTGGCACTTATGGTTTTATGCGTTTTATGATGCCGATAGTGCCTGATGCCTGTCGCGAATTAGCGTGGCTGATGATTGTGCTCTCACTAATCGCAATAGTGTATGTAGGACTTATTGCCTTAGCACAAACTGATATGAAGCGCTTGATCGCTTATTCTTCGGTGGCACATATGGGCTTTGTCAGTTTGGGCTGCTTTATGATTTATATTATTGCAGCCCATGACAACAATTTGGCTGATGTTCAATTAAGTCTAGAAGGCGCAATGATCCAAATGATTACGCATGCCTTTGGTTCCGGTGCGATGTTCTTAGCTTTCGGCGTGCTCTATCGTCAATTAAATACGCGTCATATCAGTGATTTTGGTGGTATCGCGCAAACCATGCCGATCTTTGCGGCTTTCTTTATGGTGTATGCGATGTCGAATGCAGGCTTGCCTGGCACTTCTGGTTTCGTTGGTGAGTTTATGGTTATTTTAAGCGCTTTCAAAGCCAATATTTGGGTGGCGCTATTAGCAGCTTCGACCTTAGTCATTGCTGCCGCCTATACTTTATGGATGTACAAACGAGTTTTCTATGGACCTATCGTCCAGGCTAAGATTAATCAGTTGCAAGATGTACGCGGTATTGAATTATGGGTATTCAGTTTATTAGCTATTTTTGTTATCGCGATCGGCGTTTATCCCAATATGATTTTGAATGTGTTCCATGCTTCTATTACTAATCTTGCGACTTTAAGTCTGGGTTCACGCTTATGAAAGAATTGCTTGCTATTACCCCATTTCTTCCCGAGATCATTTTACTCGTGGGTGCTTGCAGTGCCTTAATGGCTGATGTATTTGCCAAGCCTAAATCCGAATATGCGTATTTTATTTGCCAATTTTCACTACTAATTGCGGCGTGCTGTAGCTTAACTTTCATGTCAGAAAGTACACAGGTGCTGTTTAATGGCGCTTTCGTATTAGATCCCTTAGCCGCATGGCTCAAAGTTTTTACTTATATAGCGGTCTTTATGAGTTTTATTTATTCACGACGCTATGTGCGCACACAAAAAATCCCACAGGGTGAATATTATGTGCAGGGTTTGCTCTCTACCTTGGGTATTTTAGTTTTAGTTTCAGCCGGTAATTTCATTAGTCTTTACCTCGGTTTAGAACTTATGTCGCTACCCATTTATGCCATGGTGGCACTAGAGCGCGAACGTTCACGTTGTTTAGAAGCGGCGATGAAGTACTTTGTTATGGGCTCTTTAGCCTCAGGTTTGCTGCTATATGGATTATCGATGCTGTTTGGCGTGACTCACAGTCTAGACATAACTGCGGTAGCGCAGGCACTCACTCAGGATGCTGCTGAGTCAAAATTAGCCATGCTGGCGACAGTTTTAGTCGTTGCGGGAGTGGCTTTCAAATTCGGCGCGGCGCCTTTCCATTTTTGGGTACCCGATGTGTATGAGGGTGCACCAAGCTCAGTCACTTTGTTTATTAGTACGGCACCTAAATTAGCCGCTTTTGGCCTTAGCATACGTTTATTAGTCGATGCCATGCCGAGCTTACATATTGAATGGCAGCAGCTCTTAGTCGTAATTTCCATCGCTTCAATGGCCATCGGTAATATTGTCGCCATCGCGCAAACCAGCATAAGACGAATGCTAGCCTATTCTTCGATAGCGCATATGGGCTATATGCTCCTAGGTTTAGCGACCGGCACGAGCTCAGGCTATGCTGCTGCGATGTTTTACATCGTCAGCTATAGCTTAATGAGCTTAGCCGCCTTTGGCTTGATTGTGTTGATGAGTAAAGAAGGTTATGAACCAGACAATATTAACGATTTTGCAGGGCTTAACAGCCGCAACCCGTGGCTCGCTTTTATTTGGTTATTAACTTTGTTTTCAATGGCAGGCATTCCGCCCCTCGTTGGTTTTATTGCCAAAGTAGGGCTCCTAGAAGCCTTAATCAGTGTTCATCTGACTTGGCTGGCGGTCTTGGCGATACTCTTCGCCATCGTCGGCGCGTACTATTATTTGCGCGTTGTTAAGGTGATTTATTTTGAAGAACCGAAGGATCTAGTGCCTGTAAGTTATACTCGTTCGGAGCAGCTTGCAATAAGTCTCAATGGACTAGCAGTATTGGTGTTGGGTGTGTTGCCGGGATGGTTGTTTATTTTAACTCGTGCGGTTATGTAGCTTTCTTTAACCTATTTAGTTTAGGTCTGTTGCTCACAATTTTTTGGCTGAAAGCTCAGCATTATGAAGAGTTTTTAGGATGGCCGATTCACAAGTGAAGTGCAATTGAAAGTTTCAGTCATTCACTGAAGTGGCCAGCTAAAGATCTCAAGAGTAAGCTCTTTTAGGCGGCATTTCTTTTCGATTATTTTAGGTCGCAGCAAGATATCTACTCTATTCGGAATACAGCCTCTACCCGCTGTTTTAGCGCCTCTACGGTTATATTTTTTCCTCGACGACGCAGGTACATATACAAAGTCCCGCCTGCTTTTTTGTTCGCCCAAATGTGTCTGTGAATGCTTTCATAACTAATGAAAATCCCACTGCTTCTCAACACGCCCGATATTCGTTCTGGACTCCATTTGTTAAACAACTTTTTTTCAACAAGTCGAATAGTAGGTATTGTCATTTTCTTGGGAACACAACTGGCAACATG
>JBDNGR010000193.1:0-7220 GCA_041689165.1 Coxiellaceae bacterium | reverse complement strand
TCGCTTTTTGGCGTATTAAGCACACTAAGACGACGCCATGTGCCAGTTGCTGCCGCAGAAGTGGGTCACCACAGCTTGGCCTCTACTCTTAAAGTGTAACCTACCCTACTTTCTGAATCATCTGTGGAGTGGCGCTGCTAATGAAATATCGCTCTCAAAAGTGTATGATTCGGTTTTTTTAAACAACAGACCCTAAGAGAAAATCATGAGTGATACTCATCAGTCTTTGCCACCACGAGTGCGTGGCATTTATCTGCTGCCGAATTTATTTACTGTTGCCGCACTCTTTGCCGGTTTTTATGCCATTGTGGCAGCTATGAAAGGCTTATACGAGGAGGCGGCGATCACCATTTTTATTGCCATGCTATTTGATGGTCTGGACGGTCGGATCGCGCGTATGACGCATACCACCAGTGATTTCGGTGCTCAGCTTGATAGTCTCTCGGATATGGCTTGTTTCGGTGTTGCGCCCGCTTTAGTGATGTATAGCTGGTCCTTGCATTCGATGGGTAAAGCCGGCTGGTTGGCGGCTTTTGTTTATACTGTTTGCTCAGCTTTACGTTTGGCGCGATTTAATACGCAAGCAGGAAAAGCGAGCCAAAAATATTCTCAAGGTATTACCACAACTGCAGCCGCGGGGTTGATCGCTAGTATTGTGTGGGCTGCTACTCATTATGGCCTTGAAGGGACCGATATTGCGCTCCCCGTGATGATTATTGCGGTTTTAGTCGGTGTCTTGAAAGTGAGTACCATTCGTTACCACAGCTTTAAAGCGATTGATTTTAGAGGTAAGGTACCTTTTGTGGTTATTATTATTCTCGTCATGGTCTTTGTATTAATTTCATTTGATCCACCGGATATTTTACTAGCCTTGTTCGCGACCTATACCATTTCTGGTCCGGTGGTAACTCTATGGGGCTTACATCAGCGTCGACGATTAAAAAGACGTTAAAAGTCAGCAATTCCTGCCACCTGTGGCGTGAACTATCAGTAAAAAGGTTATAACTACTATGATTGCTACTCCTAGCTTAGAAAATATTCAGCGCGCGGTAGCGCGAGATCTGGCCGATGATGTTGGTGCTGGTGATATTAGTGCTGAATTAATTCCCGCCGAGCGGCAGGGGTGTGCCCAAATTATCACGCGAGAAGCGGTAGTTGTTTGTGGTAGTCCCTGGGTAAATGAAGTTTTTCGCCAACTAGATCCTGCAGTTAAGTTAAATTGGCAAGTGCGTGAAGGAGCATTAGTTAAGGCTAATCAAGTCATCGTATATTTGGAAGGTCCATCGCGTGCGCTATTGAGTGGTGAACGTACCGCACTCAACTGGCTGCAAACTTTATCTGGGGTGGCTACGCTGGTGCGCACTTATACCGATATGCTGAGTGGTACTAAGGTCATGTTGCTAGATACCCGCAAAACGATTCCCGGATTACGTTTTGCCGAAAAATATGCGGTGCGCTGTGGTGGTGGACATAATCATCGCATGGGCTTGTATGATGCGTATTTAATTAAAGAAAATCACATTATGGCTTATGGCTCGATTACCCAAGCTGTGTCACAAGCTCGTATTAATCATTCTGAAAAAAAGATTGAAGTTGAAGTAGAAAACTTAGATCAGTTAGAAGAAGCCTTAGCTGCAAATGTCGAAATGATTATGCTCGATAACTTTAGTTTAGAAGATATGGTAACAGCAAGTCGCATGACAGATGGCCGCGCTAAACTTGAGGTTTCGGGGAATGTGAGTTTAGAGTCTATCGCACAAATTTCTTCTACTGGTATTAACTATATTTCAGTTGGTGAATTGACGAAAAGTATCAAAGCAATTGATTTGTCCATGAGATTTATTGATGCTTTACCGAACTGAAGAACCGTATTTAAAGTTTAGTCGTGAGCAGTGGGGTCAGTTGCGGCGTGATATGCCGCTGCATTTAACTGAAGACGATATTGGCCAATTACGCGGTCAAATTGAATCTATTTCAATGTCAGAAGTGGTTGAAATCTACTTGCCTCTCTCACGTCTCTTAAATTTTTATGTCAGCGCCACGCAAGCTTTGCACACGGCTACTCAAGAATTCCTAGGTCGTCCTGCAGATAAAGTGCCTTATATCATTGGTATTACGGGTAGTGTGGCGGTTGGTAAAAGTTTAAGTTCACGTTTGGTGCAGGCATTGCTTTCTCAGTGGCCGAATCATCCTGATGTGGCTTTGGTCACTACGGATGGATTTTTACATTCAAATGCACAGCTTGAACAGCGTGGCTTAAATTTACGTAAAGGTTTCCCGGAGAGTTTCGATCGTGAGGCTTTGCTGCAATTTGTCATTGATTTAAAAGGTGGCAAACCTAATTTAAAGGTGCCACAGTATTCGCATCATAATTATGATGTTATAGAGAATCATTTTTTAGAGATTAATCAGCCCGATATAGTGATTATCGAAGGCTTAAACCTGGTACAACCTGAAATCCTTCAGCCAGGCGAAAAAGCGGGACACTTTGTTTCTGATTTTGTGGACTTCAGTATTTATGTCGATGCGGATACCCAACATATCAAAGAATGGTTTGTAAAACGTTTTATGTTGTTTCGTGATTTTGCACGAGAGAAGACGCAAGACTTCTTTAATCGTTTTGCAGCTTTGAGTGATGAAGCCGCCGTTCAGCTCGCGTTACAAATTTGGACCACCATTAACGAAGTTAATTTGGTGGAAAATATTTTGCCCTATAAAGAGCGTGCTGATTTAATTTTAATAAAAGCAGCAGATCATGCCGTTAATGAAGTTTGGTTGAGAAAAATATGACAACAATGCCGATTCGAACCCGTTTTGCACCAAGTCCCACAGGCTTTTTACACATGGGTGGTGTGCGTACAGCCTTATTTGCCTGGTTAGTGGCTCGCCACGCTAAAGGTGATTTTATCTTACGCATTGAAGATACTGATTTAGAGCGCTCAACGCCAGAATCTGTGCAAGCCATACTGGATGGCATGAAGTGGGTTGATTTAAATTGGGATGAGGGTCCTTTTTATCAAACACAGCGTTTCGATCGTTATCAAGAAGTGATTGGTCAGATGCTGCTTGAAGACAAAGCTTATCGCTGCATTTGCAGTAAAGAACGTTTAGAAAAATTACGTGCAGATCAAGAAGCTCGTAAGGAAAAGCCGCGCTATGATGGTCGTTGCCGCGAACAGAACATTCAAGATAGCGTAGATTCATTTGTGGTGCGTTTCAAAAACCCTAGCGAAGGCTCAGTGAGTTTTGATGATTTAGTCTATGGCCATATCACGGTCAGTAATAGCGAATTAGATGATCTTATTATTGCGCGCAGTGAGGGTATTCCGACCTATAATTTCACGGTAGTTGTTGATGATTGGGATATGGGCATTACGCAAGTTGTGCGTGGTGCGGATCATCTTAATAATACCCCGCGTCAAATTAACCTGTTGTTAGCTCTAGGGGCGCCGTTGCCCCAGTACGCGCATTTGCCGATGATTTTAGGAAATGATGGCAAAAAATTATCGAAGCGTCATGGTGCGGTAAGTGTTATGTATTATCAAGAAGAGGGTTTCTTGCCGGAAGCTTTGTTGAGTTGTTTAGTACGTCTGGGTTGGTCGCATGGGAATCAAGAAGTTTTCAGTCGTGCGGAAATGATTGAGCTCTTCAGCCTCAATCAAGTGAGCAAAGCCGCAGCCGCCTTTAGTTTAGACAAGTTACTTTGGTTGAATCAGCATTATATGAAGACAGCTGACCCACAACGTTTGGCCTCTTTGTTAAAAGATCAATTTCAACATCTGGGCATTGATTACAGCCAAGGCCCTGCTTTAAGTGAAATAGTTAAACTACAAGTCGAACGCGTCAAAACTTTGAAAGAAATGGCAGAGAAAAGCTGTTATTTCTATGAAGAATTTAAAGAATATGATGCCGAAGCGGCGGCTAAAAATTTAACCCCAGAATCTTTAACTTTGTTAAAAGAAGCGCAAATAAAGTTGAGGGCACTTAATGAGTGGCAAACAGAAGCTATTCACCAGGTGATTATGCAAATTGCGGAACACCACCAAGTTAAATTAGGAAAACTTGCGCCACCGATCCGTGTTGCTGTTACAGGCAATACTGTCTCACCTTCTTTAGACGCAACTTTGTTTTTGTTAGGTAAAGATAAAGTAGTGCAGCGTTTGCAGCGGGCAGAGCAATATATTCAGCAATAAATTGGTTGGGCTGTAGGGCAAAATCCCCCCGTGGTTACCCTCTGAACTCTACAGTGATGTTACATTGGTACTGTAGCTTGGGCTGAGCTTGCGAGTCCGCGAGCATGCGCGGCCCAAACAGCCCATCTATTTTCTTGTCTGATTCGATTGATCACAACAATACTTGAACATTGAGCAACACAAGCGAAACTAAGACTATCTCAATGCCGTCGTCTAACAATTGAGAGTTTAGGTTTTAACAATATCGCGAATAAAATCATTATCGGGTGTTGGGCCGCGCCTACAAAGTCTTCTCTAAAATAACATCGATGTGCAATTGAGAGGGCAATCACGGGGGGATTGCCCCTACAGTTCAAGCTACATCCAAGTTAGTCATTAATCTGTATAATTAGCACTACCCTGAGTTTGCTGAGTTTGATCACTACCATCCATTTTATCAACGGCTTTTCTGCCAGCCATTAAACAGCCTTCTAGTAACAAGCTCGCAATAAGAATTGAGATTAATAGGACTTTGCTGTGAGTTTTCATATGAACTTCCTTTGTTTAAAAGCATTAAATCCGCGAACGTAGTATTTATAACGAGAAAGGGTGGTGGAAGGCAAGGCTTTAGTTCAACCCATCAGCCCTTCTCGCCACAAGTACAACTGCCGTTTTTAGGTTCAAGAGCTGAAGACTCGGGTGGCCGGCAGGATCGATTTTGCCCAAGCTTTAATTCTCATCTTCTTAAGTCGCAGGCATAAAAAAACCGCCTTTAAGCGGTTTTTATATTGGCGTCCCCAAGGGGATTCGAACCCCTGTCGCCGCCGTGAAAGGGCAGTGTCCTAGGCCTCTAGACGATGGGGACAATTCGTTGGAAATGTCGTTTTTAATTGTTAATAACTGGTGGAGCTAAGCGGGATCGAACCGCTGACCTCTTGCATGCCATGCAAGCGCTCTACCAGCTGAGCTATAGCCCCGCGCAACGAAAGACGAGCATTCTAGGTAGCTTTATGGGGGGCGTCAAGCAAAATACGAAAAAAGACACGTTAATCTTTTTGAAGGAAGTCGCTGTTTAAGCTATTTTATCTTATAATAATCATATACTTGACCATTCCATAGTGTCAGCTTAGAATGGTCGGCATGTTAATATCACGTGATATACCCATCGTACTTCTTGCGATCGGATATTTACGCTTACAATTGGTTTCTTTGATAAAGATAATGCTCACCAATATACCAACTATGCAAACGACTGGAATCATGGCTAAAGCGGTATGGAATTCACTGATTGAGTAATACGGAATTTTGTTAACCATCTGGTGATTCCAAACTTTTTCTAAAATAACACCGACCAAGGGTTGCAAAGTAACGCCACCAAAGATCACTGCCATGTTGTTAAAACCCACTGCGGTTCCCATCACTTCATCGCGGTTATTGTCTAACACAACGCCAAAGGCGACGACTTGTGAAGAAGCTGAAACGCCAAGCAAGAATAAGGTGCCGCACATCACCCAATGGGAAAGATCGCCAGCATAAATAATGATAGTGGAGGAAGCGAGACCAATGATCGAGCACACCAACATAGGTAAGCCACGTTTATGAATGTGGCTAGACCACCAACCCGCTAGAGGGCTGCCGATCGCGATACCCATCCAGATAACGGATACATAAACCGCGGCCTCAGTTGAACTAATGTTGTACAGGTTTTCAAGAAAAGGCGTGCCCCAGACACTGGCGAAAATATCAATCGGTGCCCAGCAAGTTAAACTATATAGAGCCACCCACCAGGTTTGTTTTCTGTTACAAACTTCATTTAAACGGGCGAGAAAATGATCTTCATCGTTGTGGCGTAGTGGTTTAGCTCCTGGCGGATAGTCACGAATAATCGTCCACATTAAGATCGAAAATAAAATACCAACAGCAGCCATCCAAAAAGTCGCGGAACGCCAGCCTATAGCAGAACTTAAGGCGGCAATCGGCGCTAAACCTACAATCGCACCAATACAACCCATGAATTGTACAATACCAGCGAAGAGTGCGAAGTGGCGTGGTGGAAACCAACGCGATGCAACTAAAAGCGCACCGATGAAGGCAAAGGCTGCGGTAATCCCCATTGTTAAACGACAAATATAGGCAATCGCAATATTGTCAGTAAAACCAAAAGCAATGGTGGCCAGTGCGCATAAAAAAGTGGCGACTGAGAGTAATAAACGCGGGCCCACTTTATCGTAGAGCAAACCTGCGGGAACTTGCAAAGGTGCATAACCATAAAAAAACATAGCGGCTAATAAACTGAAACCGGTGGCGCGGATATTGAAGCTACTCATTAGCTCATCCACCATCGCGGCAGGAGCAATACGGACCGTGAATTCATAAATATAAAAAAATGAGGCAAGGGAGCAAACAATAATCGGCAGCCAGCTGTTCGTTTTTTTGGTCATTTAATAATCCTAAGTAAAATTACCAGCCGGAACTGTAGCATAGCTTATGTGTAATGTTAAACGCCGGCTGAATGCTAGTAACAGCATCAACACCAAAATGTCTTACATCGCTTCATCTAAGTTTCGGTATACTGTCGATACTAACTATGGAGATAAGTATGAAATTATATTGTGTACGTCATGGTGAAGCACTAGAAGCATTTGATGATGCGCCGCGTGCTTTGAGCCTGCGCGGTGAGCAAGATGTTCAAAAACTAGCACAGCATTTTTTGCAGCAAAAATTACGGGTGTCGCAAGTCATTCATAGCCCGCGCTTACGTGCGCGGCAAACGGCAGAGATTTTAGCGCAAGCTTTGAAACCAAATACAGTGACCGAAGCCAAAACCGGTTTGGATGAAAATGATTCAGTTGAGCAAATGGCTGATGATATTCAGCATTGGCAAGATGATACGATGTTGGTGGGTCACATGCCGTTTATGTCACGCTTGGTTAGTCAGTTGATAATTGATAATTCTTATCAGCATTTAGTCGATTTTGTGCCAGGCACGATAGTGTGTTTAGAAAACTATGGCGATAAAATGTGGTTGTTTAAATGGATCATGAGCCC
>JBDNGR010000192.1:0-3437 GCA_041689165.1 Coxiellaceae bacterium | reverse complement strand
GATTAATAGGGCACCCACGGGGGGGCGCCCCTACAAACGCAAGCCCAAGCTACGGAATGATTGAATTTAGTCTATACCCATCGCACTTCGAGATGCGATGGGTACATACTTTCCCCTTCATTTAAAGAGGCGGTATTATGTTAAGCGTTTAAATACAAATCCACCCTAAGCTAACTTAATTACGGTATACCGTCCTAGTTAAAACTATTTATTATTGCGTTATGGAAGTACTGACAAGCTGGCTTATTCTTAAAAATACAAAATGTCCTAAACTGCAACGCTTAGCCATGCGCTTAGGCTCAGCGCTCGCTCTTTTTAAATTAGATCAGGCAGAACTACAGGCTAAGGGAATAAGCCCCGAGTCTATTCAAGCTTTGCACAAAGCCAAACAATCAAGTGTCGAAGCAGATCTGAATTGGTTAAAGAAAAGTCCCACTCACCACATCCTTTGCTGGGAAGACCCGGCTTATCCGCTCCAACTAAAAGAAATACACGCCGCCCCCAGCCTTCTCTATATAAAGGGTCATCCGGCTTTGATGGCAGAGGCTCAAATAGCTATTGTGGGCAGTCGTAACCCAAGCCCAATGGGATTCGAGTTGGCACATGAGTTTAGCCTGGGTCTGAGTGCCGCGGGTTTTATTATCACCAGCGGGCTCGCGCTTGGAATTGATGCTGCAAGTCATCAAGCTGCTTTAGAAAATAATTCCCCCACTATTGCCGTCTTGGGTAGTGGACTAGAGCACATTTATCCTCGCCACAACCAGGAGCTTGCACGCAAAATCACGGGAAATGGTGCTTTAATCAGCGAATACGCGCCCTTTACGCCACCCTTGGCACACCACTTTCCGCAACGCAATCGCATCATCAGCGGTCTAAGCCATGGCACCTTGGTGATCGAAGCCTCCTTAAAAAGTGGTTCTTTGATTACGGCACGCCTCGCCAATGAGCAAGGGCGAGAAGTTTTTGCCGTGCCTGGCTCACCGCATCATGCTCTAGCTGCCGGCTGTAACCAACTCATACAACAAGGAGCAAAGTTGGTCTCTGATGTGCAAGATTTGCTAGATGAATTGCAGCCCAGCCGTAAGCTTAAAAGCGACTTAACGACGAGCTTAATCGATCAATTCAACGAATTAGAACTTGATACTCAACAATATAAGCTGCTAGAGTGTGTCGGCTTTGAGATTAGTTCGGTTGATCAAATAGCAGTCAGAAGCGGCTTACCACCGGAGGTAGTTAACCCCTTACTTCTAGAACTTGAGCTAAAAGGTTTCATCAGGACAAGTATCGGGGGCCATATAAGGAATTTAGCCTCTAGCAAGCTTAACAGGCGAATGCTAACAGACAGGGAGTGAGTCAATACTAAAAGAACACGCAGTCGTACATGTCTTGATTTATTTATTCAAAAATCATCCTTCAACCCAGCTCAAAACTGAAGAGTGGCTTGAACAACTCACCCAAGAACTCGAAATTGCCGGCTTTAATCTTAACGAGATTGAACAGGCATTTGATTGGCTGGATAAGCTAGAAACTCATCTTGCTGAAGCACCCAAAGTCCAGCACCAACATGATCACGCCTTGCGCGTCTATTCAGATTATGAGATAAATCGCATCAGCTCAGCTGCCCGCGGTTATTTAACTGAGCTTGAACAAAAAAATATTTTGGACCCGCACCTTCGGGAAATTATTATTCATCAGGCACTAATTTTTGAACGAGACCACATTGATCTCAATTTCTTGAAATGGCTAACCCTTATGGTGTTATGCAATCACGTTGAGCAATCTGAAATGCAAGCCGCATAAAAATTAGTAGCCTTGTAGAGTCTGTTGCCACTTGCTTTCTCATGGCAAAATCGAGATGATTTGCAGCCGAGAAAATAAACAGCAACAGACCCCAATAGACTCCGCAGGAATTAATGTCGCACAAGTTAGTCATTGTAGAATCCCCCGCCAAAGCTAAAACCATTCAAAAATACCTAGGCAAAGGTTTTGAAGTCATGGCCTCCTATGGTCACGTGCGCGACTTGGTGCCTAAAGAAGGCGCGGTCGACCCCGATAATGATTTCGCGATGAAATATCAAACCATCGAAAAAAATGAGCGGCATATGGATGCCATCTATAAAGCGATGAAAAAATGCGACACTTTATTACTAGCTCCCGATCCTGACCGCGAAGGCGAAGCAATTGCCTGGCATATTTTACAATTACTAACAGAGCGTAAGGCTTTAAAAGGCAAAGAAGTAAAGCGTGTTGTTTTCAACCAAATCACTAAGAGCGCCATTCAACAAGCTGTGGCGAATCCACGTGATATTTCCATGGACCTGGTTAACGCTCAACAAGCGCGCCGCGCATTAGACTATTTAGTGGGCTTTAAACTATCACCACTGCTTTGGAAAAAAATTCGTGCGGGATTATCAGCTGGTCGCGTGCAAAGCCCTGCTCTGCGCATGATAGTAGAGCGCGAACTCGAAATAGAAAAGTTCATTAGCCGAGAATACTGGTCTATTCATACGGCCCTTGAAGAGCAGAAACAAAATTTCAATGCCAAGCTGACGCATTTTAATAATGAAAAAATTGAGCAGTTCACTGTCACTAACAAAGAACAATCAGACAAGATTACTGCCACACTAACTAAACTTGCCCAGGGCAAACTTTTAGTTACTAAAGTGACCAAAAAAGAACGTAAGCGCTACCCTACTGCACCTTTTATTACATCTACCTTGCAACAAGAAGCCGTACGTAAATTAGGCTTTTCTGCTCAGCGCACCATGCAAATCGCACAACAATTATATGAAGGCATCGATACAGGTGAAGGTTCGCAAGGTCTGATCACTTATATGCGTACTGACTCCGTGTCCTTGGCTAACGAAGCCGTGCAGGAAATTCGGGATTATATTAAACAACGCTATGGCGCCAATAATGTGCCAGCAGAACCCGTGCTATATCAAACCAAGTCAAAGAATGCGCAAGAAGCACATGAAGCCATTCGCCCAACAGCAGTTACAACCATTCCTGAAGATATTAAAAATTATTTAACCACCGAACAATTCAAATTATATTCGCTAATTTGGAAACGTTCTGTTGCCTGCCAAATGATTCCCGCCACTTTAGATACTGTCGCTATTGACTTAAGTGCCCGTGAAAATAATATCTTTCGCGCCAATGGCTCTGTGGTGCGTGATCCAGGCTTTATGGCGGTTTATCAGGAAGATAAGGATGATGATAAACCGGGGGATGATGAACAAAAAATGCTGCCCCCTGTTAAAGAAGGACAGCAAATTAAACTTAATAGCATCACAGGCGAACAACACTTTACTGAACCACCACCACGCTATACTGAAGCAAGCTTGATTAAAGCCTTGGAAGAACATGATATTGGCCGTCCTTCCACTTATGCCAGCATCATTGCCACTCTTAGAAATCGTGAATATGTTGCAATG
>JBDNGR010000191.1:0-4365 GCA_041689165.1 Coxiellaceae bacterium | reverse complement strand
TTCAATTTCCATGCCACCTTCAGTTGATGCCATGAAAACAATACGTTGTTGCGAACGATCAATTACCGCACCTAAATATAACTCGCGTGCTATAGCCGAAGGTTCTTCTACTAATACTTGATTAACAGGCTGACCGTGTTCATCGGTTTGAAAAGTTACTAAGCGCGTACCTAGTAATGATTTAGTAAAGTTCTTAACTTCATCAACACTAGAAACTAATTTCACTCCGCCCGCTTTACCGCGGCCACCGGCATGGACTTGCGCTTTTACCACCCAACGCTCACCACCTAATTTTTGCGCTGCTGCAGCGGCCTCTTCAGGGGTGCTAGCGACGATACTGTTTGGAACAGAGACGCCGAATTTTCTTAATAGTTCTTTAGCCTGGTACTCATGTAGATTCATAAAATAATTCCAATTACATTTAATAAAGATTTGTGGGGTCATCCTTTCAGATAGCCCCTTAAACACCAAAATCAATCAGAGAGGACTCAACGAGGCAGCTAAATCTCTAACAATAGTCTCGCTGGATCTTCAAGGAGCTCTTTTATAGCCACCAAGAAGCTCACTGAGTCACGGCCGTCGATGATACGGTGATCATAAGATAAAGCCAAATACATTATGGGACGAATAACAATCTCATCATTAATCACGACTGGGCGTTGGACGATATTGTGCATACCCAAGATAGCGCTTTGTGGGGGGTTGATGATAGGAGTTGATAACATCGAGCCAAAAGTTCCACCATTTGTAATAGTGAAGGTCCCGCCGGTCATATCGTCCATCTCAAGCTTGCCCTCTTTAGCTTTGACCGCATAATCAAGGATGGTTTTTTCAATTTGCGCCATGCTAAGAGTGTCAGCGTCTCGCACAATCGGCACCACTAAGCCACGCGGGCTCGAAACAGCGATACCAACGTCATAGTAGTTATGGTAAATAATATCATTACCATCAATTGATGCATTAACGATTGGGAAACGTTTCAATGCCTCAACAACAGCTTTCACAAAGAACGACATAAAGCCTAAACGTACCTTATGCGATTTTTCAAAACGATCTTTATAAGTAGCACGAAGATCCATAATGGGTTTCATGTTGACTTCATTAAAGGTCGTTAATAACGCTGCCTGAGTTTGCACTTCCACTAATCGCTCCGCAATACGCGCTCGTAAACGCGACATTGGCACGCGTTTATCTTCACGTGCCGCAGATAAAGCAGCCGTAGTAGAACTTGCTTTTACAGAAGCACTGCTTGATGCCGAATTTGATCCTGGAGCTGATTTAGAATTTAAATAAGCTTCAACATCTTCCTTAGTCAAGCGCCCATTTTTACCACTTCCTTTAACTGCTTTAATATCAATATTATTTTCTGCGACCATGCGACGCACGGCAGGACTTAAATCATCAGCAGATTCTGCAACTTCTTTAGTGTTTTCTGTCTGAGCTTCTGTCTTCAGCGCTGCTTTATTATCGGCTTTTGCAGCACCCTCTTTAATAATAGCCATTAGCTGTCCTGAGGTAACTGTACTACCAGTAGGTGCCACAATCTTCTCAATAATGCCTGCTTGTGGTGATGGCACTTCCAACATTACTTTATCGGTTTCGAGATCGACTAGATTTTCATTTCGCTCAATATAATCACCTTCATTTTTATACCATTTGGAAATCTGAGCATCTGCAACAGACTCAGGTAAAGTAGGTACTTTGATTTCGATACTCATGGTGTTTTCCTCTATTGGTTAATCACGTATCCGTAAAATCATTCTTACGGAAAAAACTAAAGCTTATTTTAAAGCCTCTTCTACCAAGGCTGCTTGCTGTTTGTTATGTAACGCTGGATAACCCGGTGCTGGAGCGGCCATTGCTTCACGACCCGCATAAATCAAGCTTTGATTTGACGACAATGATTCTTGCAAACGGTGACGACCGGTATACCAAGCCCCTTGGTTCATTGGTTCTTCTTGACACCAAACTAACTCTTTAGCAGAAGCGTATTTATTAAGCTCAGTCTTGAAAGCCTCATAAGGGAACGGGTAAAGCTGCTCAACACGAATAATCGCAACATCCGTTTGTTTTTTCTCGCGACGCTTTGTCAACAAGTCGTAATAAACTTTACCACTGCAAGCAATCACCCGACGTACTTTTTTCGCATCAATATCCTGATCAATTTCAGGAATAACCAACTGGAACTCACCTTTCATCAATTCTTCGCGATTGGACACGGCTAGTTTGTTTCGCAATAAACTTTTGGGCGTCATAATAACTAAAGGCAAACGTACAGGACGCACCACTTGACGACGCAATAAATGGAAAATCTGCGCAGACGTAGTCGGCACACAAATTTGCATATTATCTTGCGCAGCTAATTGCATGAATCGCTCTAAGCGTGCTGAAGAGTGCTCAGGGCCCATACCTTCATACCCATGTGGTAGCATCATGACGAGGCCCGATAAACGCTGCCATTTTTGATAACCTGAACTAATAAACTGATCAATAATCACTTGAGCACCATTGGCAAAATCGCCAAACTGCGCTTCCCAAATAACTAAAGCATTCGGTTCAGTGGTTGAATAACCATATTCAAAAGCTAAGACCGCGGTTTCAGAAAGAGCAGAATCGTAGATTTCAATAGGTGCTTGTTTTTCACCAAGATTAGCGAGCGGCACATAGGCCTCACCCGTTTTTTGATCAATCAAAGCAGCATGTCGATGAAAGAAAGTTCCGCGCCGACTGTCTTCACCCGTTAAACGAATTAAATGACCTTCATCTAAGAGGCTGGCATAAGCCATAATTTCAGCAGCACCCCAGTCTAAAGCTAATTCACCAGCCCACATTTTTTGGCGCGTTCTGACAATTTGTGCAACCTGGCGTTGTAACTCAATAGGCTCGGGAATTGCGCTAAGGGCCTTAGCAAGCGCGTCGAATTTTTTAAGGGAAATGGCGGTCGGCGCCGCTATGTTTAAATCTTGGCTTAAATATGGATTCCATAAAGCTGCATTTTTATTAGTGACACCCTGGGGCAATAATTCTATTACACGCTCACCCTTATCTAAAAGCTCTGTGTAGTGACTATTCCACTCAGCGATCTCGGCTTCTGTAACAACGTTTTCTTGCAATAATTTTTGTGCATAAACTTCAGGCACAGATTTACGTGCTCGAATAATTTTATACATGAGCGGTTGAGTTGCACTGGGTTCATCAGCCTCATTATGTCCATAACGTCGATAACAAACGAGATCAATAACCACATCTCTTTTAAAAATATTACGATAATCGACCGCAAGTTGCATTGCTTTTACAGCCGCCTCAGGATCATCACCATTGACATGAATAATCGGTGACTCAATCATTTTAGCAGGACCTGAACAATAGCGTACTGAACGTAAATCAGCGGGGTTGCTCGTCGTAAACCCAACTTGATTGTTGAGAATTAAATGCACTGAACCACCCACATCATAAGCGCGAGTCTTTGACATGTTTAGAGTTTCCATCACCACGCCCTGCCCTGTGAAAGCACAATCACCATGGATCATCACAGTAAGTGCATAGTTATGCTCAATATCATGCTCACGATCTTGACGTGCACGCGTTGAACCCATTACCACGGGAGATATAAATTCCAAATGTGAGGGATTAAAACCTAAGGATAAATGAATAGGCCCGGAGGGGGTTTGCACATCTGAAGAAAAACCAAGGTGGTATTTCACATCACCCGAAGTCATCCCATAATCTTTGGTGCCTTCAAACTCTTGGAATAATTCCTTAGAGCTTTTACCCATTATGTTGAGCAACATGTTAAGGCGACCGCGATGCGCCATACCGACAATCACTTCACGCGTGTTATACTCAGCTGCTCTATCAACTAAAGCATCCATCATGGGGATCATAACTTCACCACCCTCGAGCGAGAAGCGTTTTTGTCCTACATATTTAACATCTAAATATTTTTCTAAACCTTCTGAAGCCATTAAGCGTTTTAGGATTTTTTTGCGCTGTGCAGGATCAAATTTAACTTTGGGCAGCTTAGTTTCAATATATTCTTGCAACCACTGTTGTTCAGCTGCACTCTCAATATAAGTATATTCAAAACCTAAATTACTCGAATAACAGGCTTTAAGTGCATTAAAAATTTCTTCTAAACTGGCACGAGCTTTGGGCAGAATTCCGCGCGTAGCAAAACTTTTCTTTAATTGATGTGTGCCCAAACCATAATGTGTCAATTGCAAACGAGGGTCATCTGCACAAACCAAACCCAAGGGATCAAGCTTGGCCGCGATATGACCATAAGCACGATAAGCATTAATTAAATTATCCACTCGCTCCTGCTCAGGATCCGCCTCGACAAGCGCTGCGGTGGCTTTAGCTAAT
>JBDNGR010000190.1:0-2319 GCA_041689165.1 Coxiellaceae bacterium | reverse complement strand
TTTACTTCAAGCGATATTTTATTCAGTTTATTACGCTGACTGTCTATGTCTCTATAATATCCAGTGTGTACGCTGTGGTAATTCATCAACAACGAGAGAAAAGTTATACCCAAGACGTTAAAACTAGTTTGTAGGTTTGTAGTAGTAATTAATGTGGGAACACTACAATATTCGTTAAAAGATTCATAAATTTGGTTGGCCATCGATGAGATTTCGGGCGACACGAACTGCCAACTCTGCTTTAAAGGATTCACAGGAGAAGCTGAATTCTTGATCTTAGAAGGAGAAACGCTGGTAGAACTAACTTGTACTACTTCGGCTTTTTTAGTGTGGTATATCACTGATCTACCAAGGGTGTTAGCTAAAGGAACAGATTTTTTTATGATCATCTCAAGTGTTGCTAAAGGTCGAGGCATTGAATAATCTCCAATAGTTTATAAAAAACGCGTGTCAGGTAGGCGGTTATTTAGGAGTTGTTTTCAGACATTGTGATCACATTTGGCTAGAAATAGTGTGACAAATGCCGACTTAGCTGCCGCTGTTTTTTTTAATGAGTAGCTTGAGCTATACCCTATACAATTTGGTGTGGATTGTAAACATCAAGCAATATTCCTATTGGCTGCAATTCCTCCTTCAAATTAGAGTTTCAGTCTAACACACGCCGATTCTATGATGCCGACAAGATGCAAGCTACTCTTTTGCTGAAAAGCATGGTCAGGTGTTGATTGATTATCAAATGATGGTGAAGACTGGAAGAGTGGTGAGGCTTTTTTAAAGTACGACATTTACACTTTATTGTTAGCTCGCGCACCCACTCGTGCTCAAACGATGGCTATAAAAATTCCCAATTCTTATAAAAGATGTTATTGATCTGTAGCAGAATTTTCTGTAGAGCCAGGACGATGCGGTTCAGTAGTGCGGGGTAATTGGAAGGTCTAATCACATCAACAAACATGCAATACCTTAAATGGTCTGAGTCATTAACGGATTTGTGCATTAAGGTATCGTCAAAGATAAAGAATGAATTATCGTGCCAGTAATGACGATGCTTACCTACCTCGATATAAATGCTTTCATCATGGGTGGGGTTGAAATTATACAGCACGCGCAAGGTAACACGCAGCGGGCCAAAATGGGTTGAGGTGGATTGGCGTTTGTTGAAGACCGAAATCCCAACGGTTTTGATGTACTTAAAGTCTTGATGAAACTCTGGAATCTTTAAAAACGAGTCAATATTTTTGCCATACCACTTGAAAAACACCATGCCGCGCTTTTTCTCTTCTAGTTTGACTTTGATCTCATCTAAAATATTTTTTTCAGCAAAGGTTTTAATCAGCTGATTGATTTCAGCTCGGTAGCCTTGGGGCAAATCTTGTAGCTGATAAATGCCGGGGTTTTTGGCGCTTATCAAATCTATAAATAAATTAAAAGGGGATAGCGTCCAAGTAAGTAAGCCGTTGCCAAAGAAGTAACGATTTATACTGGCCCAATCGCTTAGATGATTGCGACGAAAGTCCAAAACCCCGCAAATCAAATAAAAGATTACAAGCAGAGGGAAGAGGCAGAATAGAATAAAGAAGCCCGAAAATTTCACTAAAAATTTAAGCTTTTTATTCTTTTTTTTATCACGAATTATGCTGTTCATATATTGTCCTGGTTTGAATGAGTTTCATCTTTCAAGATGCCTGGTACTTAGGCAGCTATTTTTTGGCAAAATTACTCTTTATTTTGAGTGTAATCAACATGGATGGCTGTTTGTATGAGCTAACTCATGGTTCTAAATAAAGACCAGCCGGGCCAGCTGTTGATTTTGCCTGAGCTAGCTCCAAGAGGTAGCTGACTTCGATATGTCCGGGGATTGCGAGTAAAAACTGCTTTGCGGCATCAATAGCTTCGTCATATCTTTTGCTGTCTATAAATTCGCTAATTGAGCAAATTCTGGCTAAGCAAACAGGTGCTAAAACATCAAGAACTCTCACTCTCGCAAAGGGGGTTTGAAAATCATTTTGGAGCTTTGTCATGAGCTGAGCTGCCGCGACAAAATTATTTTCGCGCAATAAATTCTGAGCTTGTGTGATTTTTCGATCAATGTAAGGTTCGCTAAGCTAGCCCAATTGCAGTCTACCACCATTCTCATAGTAATCTATTCTACCGATTGCCAAGCGAAGAAGTTACTCGATGCTAGGCTAGTACTCAAGTTTTTTTCACGAATCAGCTTATGGGCACTTCTATACCCATCGTACCTCAAGATGCGAGTTGTAACTTGCATCTTGACATCGCATTAGCCCGCTTCCTCAATCACAAAAGCTCGAAAGAGCC
>JBDNGR010000189.1:0-2063 GCA_041689165.1 Coxiellaceae bacterium | reverse complement strand
ACTCAAATATTTCACAAAACGTAATCTATTATGGCACCTCAGATTTTAGAAAATGAATGTTTTGGCCTGAAGTGCTTCAGAAATCTTAGAAAAATGCTTTTTTATTCAAAATTTGGATAGGGCAAGGGGCGGACTGTCCGTTCTTTCTGGCTCATGCTCACTACCGCAATTTGCTGACTCATTAAATGTCCCTCTTCATTCAAAAGCGGACATTTTAACTTTGCTCAAACCGGACATTATTAAATTGCCGCTACAGAAGAGGTATAGCCGATAGACTTTCTGAGCGAATTTTGCTACCCTGCCCGACCCTTAAACAGCTTAACCTAATCTTGTCATACGCTGGCTAAAGCTCGACCTAAACCATAATAAAGAATGAAATAACCCCATGAATCCCATCATCAACATTGGCACCCAGGCGATCCGAGAAGCGGCCAAACTATTAGTACGCTCTATGGAGCATTTGGAATCGGTGGAACTCAAAACTGAAGATCGTGCGCATTTCACGCGCGAACTTAAACGCATGGCCACCGAAGAAATTACCGCTGTGATTCATAAGGCCCACCCTACTCATGCAGTAACTACTACTCCTGACAACACACTCGGCTCGCAAGGTACTGCGTGTTGGATCATTGATGCAATTAATGGCGAAGCTAACTTCATGCATAGCCTTCCGCACTTTGCTATTTCGATTGCTATCAAATTACAAAATAAAATTACCGCGGCGTTAATTTATGACTTTCTACGCGATGAACTGTTTGTTGCTAGCTACGGCCAAGGGGCTCGTTTGAATGACCGACGCCTACGCGTCAGTCAAACTAAAAAACTGAGTGCTGCTTTGATCGGTAGTAATAACAATCATAATTTAAGCGAACAGTTTGCCGGCATTCGCATCAGTGGCTGCCCTGCACTTGATTTAGCTTATCTCGCTGCAGCACGTTTGGATGGTTATTTTAATAATCACATCACTGAACTTGATAGTGCCGCAGGTCTTTTACTGGTGACAGAAGCGGGTGGTCTGGTTCAACAGCAAAAAACGCAAATTTATGCAGCCAATCCAAAAATTCACAAAGAATTGCTGACATTCACAAAATAAATTTAAGTTACAACCCACCACCTAGGAGCGGATTATGCACACAATCGTTCCACTCTTCTGCAGGTGAACTAGAAGCTTCCGGCATTCGGGGTAATTCAATCATCAACCGAGCACATTTACTGGAATAATAAGCGGCGTCCCTGGGACGTTTTATTAAACACGCTAAATCAGCCGCCCGATTCAGACGATCTATGTGCTCGCGCTTTTCTTGGAAAGTGTAGAAAGATTTGAGAGCATACGTTTTACAAAGCTCTTGGTATCGTTCATAGATGATAAGCGCACAATCAGAAGAAGCGACCCTCCCTCTAACTTGCCTTCTGTTGTCCGAGCACAAGGGTCAGCACCTGCCTCTAATAGCAGAATCAAAACACTATGCGAGGTGATTGAATGCCGTCTTCCCTTGTCACTTCGCCATCGTCACTCACGCCTGACATCGCTTCTGAGGGCGTTGCTGCAGCCCTGTTTTGTCCTGCAGGCGCTGCGAGTGGAGTAGGCGCCAATGCTGAAGCTATAACAGCACAGCCAACACTAGGGGGAGTGGGTGGCATGGTTGGCCCAGCTACTGTTGAACCTGGGCTTAGACCTTCCACCGATTGAGCAAGCGCCCGCGCACCCGCCTGCGGGCCGATAGCGGTATGCTCTGCAGCCGAAACAGAGAGGTATGCCGCAAAAGAGTGCGATGGGCAATAGGCTGCGCTCCGGGAACTACACCAGCCCCCGCATGGGCAGGTCTTGCTAAAGCCACAGCCGGTTCCTCAGACTCATCGGCACTTTCATCGACTGCAAGCACAGGTCCATCCACTTCCACCTCGAGTTCCAATAAATCTGCAATTTGATCACCTACACTCTAAATACATTCGCATTCACTGCGGCAAACGACATATACCTCTGGACTCTCAAGCTGCGATGTTTTAAGTTTCAGCTTGCGAGCAGTGGTCCGATGAGGATTGAGCAAAAGCGAAGGAATAGT
>JBDNGR010000188.1:0-6832 GCA_041689165.1 Coxiellaceae bacterium | reverse complement strand
CCACTTTGCACGTCATTTAAATTAAGCATGCGTGAAAATAATAATGGCCCCATTTCTGCAATGGTGGTGCGAACTGGGTGACCACTTTTTGCAAATACATCCCAAAAAGTTACTGGGCATTTTTCATATTTAAAATCGCTAATGCCAAGCTGCGCGAAACGCGCTTCAACTTTCGCGTTTCCACCACCTGCTTGGCTCATGCCCGCCAAGTCACCTTTTACATCTGCCATAAAAACCGGCACACCGATGTTAGAAAAGCTTTCTGCAAGTGTCTGCAAAGTCACTGTTTTACCTGTGCCTGTAGCCCCAGCAATTAAGCCATGCCGATTAGCCATTTTTGGCAAAATTACACTAGAAACAGTGGCATTTTTAGCAATTAAAATCGGCTCTATCATTCTGACTTCCTAACAATCACGCTTTTAAAAAGAGCCTTGAAAAATTCAAATAATATTCAAACAATATTTAAACAATACTGAAACAAAGTATATATAAATATCGCACACATCGTCCAATAAAAAGGCATTGTTAGCTAATTTAAACATTTAAGAATTGGTTTAAAAAGTGTCTATTAAAATGTGTCTGTAAAAAACCGTTAAGTTTTTTACGCTTTTAAGACAGTAAAGGTCTTCCCCGTGAAATATATGCGCAAAAGCACACTATTCGCATGTGAAAAACGTTAAGTATTTTGGCTTGGTTTTTTTAAATTAAATCTCATGGGCTATTTACTACCGCTAAATGCGTAAAAAAAGCCTCCGCCTCCGCCGCGCCCATCTCATTTGGGTGGCGCTTGCCATGATGCCAAATATAGCGTCTAATCAAATCTACATAGATTTTTCTGTACGAATGCTGTAATGCTTAACACGCATTTTTGCCATCACTTGCTCTAGTAGTTTTGGTGGCTTAAATGGCTCTTGAATCGTTTGCGCAGTGTTTTGCATAAAAACCCTAAATATACCGAAAATAGGGTGTGCTAAAATTAATTTAATAATTGATTTTAAAAGTATTATTCACTTTATATTTATTTAAACAACCAGCTCTGATAATAGATTATTTTCAGATATTGGGGTCAACTTAACGTTAAAGCTCACAAACCATGATCCCACCGCTACCTTCTGAAGTCGTCAAGTACGTGCGAAAAGTCTTTCGGGCGTGCGATCGAGAGCTGAGCCTTCGAATTGCACGTGTCCCAAATGTCCATGAGACGTCGCTCGACATGGCATTTATTGACAAGCTTGCAGAATTTGCATCACCCGCGTTGGTCGCGGCAAATTGGACTGTCCGCGTAGACACGCACTTTCTCGGCGGCCGGCGTCACTTCCATTCCTGAGAAGTGGCTGATATTGGCCTACTCGTCTATGTTCGGCTTGGTGGTCGCGTTCGCGCAAGGAAGGTTGCCTTGCTTCAGTCAAAGAGACTCTTTCCAGCAAGCGGCGGTGCCGTAGCAACAGAGGCCCGAGATGACTATCAAATCGGGTTCGGCCGTTTGCTTCCTTCAGAAGAAATGACCGTCGAACTCGCCAAACAAACGACGTATCAATTTTCCCCGTCGTCAAAGTACAAGTCACTCTTGGCAGCCGACCGCCAAAGCGTCGCAATTGCTGAGTTCGAGGCAACACGGCAAGTACCTGTTCATTACCTCTTCTACAACCCATGGGATGTTCCGAGCAATGTCACAACGCCGTTTTCGGTGGTTCCAAAGCTAATCGGTGCAGGCAACGCGGGTATACGGGTGGTTCCAGCTGCTCTTGTGGCACAAAAGCTAGCGGGTAAGGCACCAACCCATGCCCCTTCTTTCTCGGAACTAACAGGGTTGGTGGGAGAAGGTTCTCATCTCACTGGCTGGCGCCTTGATCACTTCGTGGCCGACCTTGTCCTCGGGTGCAGACAAGGAAAACTGATCGAGCCAGAAGATCAAACCACTATGCGTGGGCTCTTCTCGGAAAGATCAGGGCCAATTTCTGCTGCTATAGCTGTTACAATCGAAGGCCCTGTAGAGTGATGGTGCGCTCTAACCCTTCAATCGAGAGGACAAACAACGGCGGGGCAAGCCTGAGCGCTTTTGCCTGCGCACAGCCGCCGTTATTTGCCTCTAATCTCAAACGTTAGGCCGCATAACTCACACCACTCACTATGGAACACACTAAACCCGCCAATTGGTTCGTCCGAGCACTCATCATCGCGTTCTGTGCCTTTTTAGGCACACTAGTTGTGTATCGATTCTTCTTCATCGAGCCCAGAGCCGAGATTTCGGCTGGGATGCTTGTAATCCTAGCTTTCATCCTGGTCCTTGTACTCAGCGAACTATTCGACAACTTCTCGATTGGGCAGCTTGTCAGCATCTCAAGAGATCTGAAGAAAAAGGAAGCTGAAGCCAACACACTAAAGCACGAAAACTCTGAGCTACGGGGGAATCTGATTGCAATCTCCACCAATTTGTCTCAGAAGCAATCCAGTACGAATATAGTTGGCCTGCCTACGAATTTAGCTGAACTTCTAACTGTTCGGAAAGCCGCTCCTGAGGAAATAGAAAACAAGGAGGTCGAGGATCAGCCGCAGCCTAGACTTGCCGCTCCTGAAGCACCGGAGCGCAGGTTTGATAGAGGTAAAGCTGGGAATCTTGCAATCTCAAAGTTTGTGTCGTCGCAGAACCTGCAAGCTTTCAACCTCATTGAAGAGGCAAAGTTGTCTACGCAATTTAGCGGAATAGATCCGATAACTGACTTAACTCCGATATTCGACGGATACATCAACACATCGGACTCAGAGGTCTTCATCGAAGTTCAATTCACAGCCTACACCTCGTTAATGTCCCGAGACCGCCTCTACGTTATGTTGGCAAAGCTGCATCACTACAAGACGCTAAAGAAGGCGAATGTTTATCTCGCGCTTCTGCTTATCAATATGCCCGAGATGAGTTCCCGCCCCAACAGTCTCTACATCGATAGAATTCAAAGTGGCTTTGGCCCTGCAATTGCATCGGGGTTACTTAGAGTTCACGTCATTGACCCAACATCAGACGAAGTACAAACTCTATACACGTCGAGCGGCGCGAATGCGGCCTAACCCCTCATGAGCACTTCTAATTGGCGCTGGGAGGTTCAGATTCTAGGGGCTTTGTCAGACCTAGAACATCTGGCACGGCATTTCACTTCGGCTCACGCGAGTGTGTTTCGAGATGAGCCAGACGACTCATATTGGTATCGCTCCAAAGCCTTTGATGCATGCGAAACTTCTGAGAAAGTTCTTGCGACCGCAGACGATGGCTTAGCAGCGCTGTCTGGCATATTGAAGTTCGTGCGCGATTCTTGTGAGCCTGTACTCGCAGGCGCGGTTCACAAACGTCACGCGGACGGACGGCGTGACGTGTTTGTTGATATACGCGAAGGCATCCAACTCCGGGCTGAATTTGGCGAGGTGACAGTCACCGTTACGGATGCACAAGGCAATCACATTCAGCAACCAACCCCGCCGCCTCGTACCGTCACGATCTCCGCGCTGGCCACTCAAGACGCAGCAGTTACAAAAGCAATGCGCCTTTTCGCAGACCCAGATGTAAAAACATGGGTTGGGCTATATCGTTTGCATGAAGTTATTGAGGCTGATGTCGGTGGCGAGCACTCGTTGCAAAAAAAGGATTGGGGCTCGAAGCACGATCTCAAGCGATTCAAGCATTCGGCCAATTCGGTAAAGGTTGCCGGTGATGCGGCGCGGCACGGCAAAGAGCATGACCAGCCACCACCCAACCCTATGACGATTGAAGAAGCCATCGCATACGCCAACTATGTACTGCATGCTTGGCTGGCCTCAAAGGGGGCGTGATGTGGGCTAACCCGGCAGTCAAGAGGGACGCCGCTAAAGCGCGGCGCCCCTTACTTTTACGTTAGGCGTCGCAATTCAAAGAGCGCACTTCGCCATTCCAAGGAAACCATGTCCGCCATTCATCTGATCGAGAAAAACGTCACCTCCCAAGGCCTGAAGCTTGTCAATTTTAAGGCTGGGCTTTGGGAGAGCGGCTATTGGAAGGTGACCGAAGAAACCGCGAAGCGGCTTGTGGGCGGCAACATCTATCTACATTCCGGTTGGTCGGTGCCGTCGCACTTCGGCGGGCGCATCGACTCGTACACGGTACACATTGCTGCCGGCAGTGATGTAGACGGAAGAATCATCTTCCAGTTCACGTTCCACGCAGAGTGCAAGCAGGTTCTAGCACCCTCTGGTGCGGCAGGTGAAAAGCGAATTTCTTGGTAGCTTTGCATCGCCCATACAGACGAGCAGTACCCGAATCTGTAAATTTTGCAGCGCTGTAGAAAACTACTCGATTACTTAACATACCGCACTCAATTACCTTCGTGCCGCAGCGACGCCTAACCCCTCGCCCAACCAGACATTTTGCGTTAAGCTCAAACGTTAAACAAACACATGAGCGAATTCAAACTCCCCGAAGAATTCATTAAGAATTCCAAAGCACTTCACGTTCAAAGCATACGCAATGCGACTTCCATTGGCCTACTAATGATGCAGTTCAACATATTCGAGCACGACCTTGGAGAGTTTCTTGCAGTCTTTATGAAAAGAGGAAACCAAGAAGAGTATTTTAAAATATTGCAATCATAACTGCGGCACTCAGCTTTGGATAAAAGCTGGACTTGCTTTCAGCTCTTTACCAAAAGAGGTATAAAGGGCAGCCCGCTCAATGCGATATTTTCAAGAGAATAATTTCTCAGTTGTCCAAGTTTGAAGAGTACATAAACGCCCTTATTCGTTCGCGCTAGGGAACTCGCACCTTTGGAGACTCAGAGTTTAAACGTTTCAAACCAAATATTACGGGGCGGAAAGGGCTGAAACAGGTTACTGCCCTTGCGGACTGGCGTGAGATTCGAATGATGTGCAAAGAGATGCAAGAATTTCGCTGCACAGAGATGTTTAAGATTTATAGCGGTTGCACAAGTCATGAAGCAATGTCGGAAGAAACAATCAATAAACTGAGCGAGCGTCTAACAGCACGCTCAAACGGACCGCCGCAAGCAGCAGCCACTTAGCTTTACGTTAGGCAAATAGATTCATCATTACGAGTTAAGCTAGCTGTTTTGCAAACTGGCTCATTATTGTTGAATCTTTTAACTTATTCAAATTCAATCGCTTTAATGAATTTATTTTCAGCATCATAGTAATAAGCCTCAAAGCTCACACTTTTAAATGAATACACCTTTTCTATCACAATCTTTTTTGCGTCACCTTGCTGGTCTTTAACTAAAGCAAGTTGGGTTGGTGTGATTGATGAAATTGGTATTGTTTTTTCAAACTCAAAGCCTTCACCATATTCAAACTCAATAGTGTAGATTAAGTCACCCCAACTCAACGCAGTATCAAAGCCCTTTGCTAAGCGTATTACTTTCATGCTTGGGTCGTTTTCTTCTTGAATGCGGATGATTGAGCTATTAAACATAAACACACCGGCGACTACCATAGCTGTATAGCCAACTTTGCTGAAAATTTTGATGGATATTTTTGGTAGCACCATTTTCATAAAAAATGTAGCAAGCACTGCGGCTAGCGCAACAGCCAAACCAATTTGCAGCACTTGCAAAGTAAATAAACCGAAATAGCCGTATAGCGCCAATTTTATAATGTGTAAAACAATCTCATTAGCCGCACGGGTCGCAACAATTGCTTCTTTATCTAAACCATATCTAAAATAGATGCGGTTAAACAACACACCCACTGCGCCAGTTAAGCCTGAAATAAAGCCCGCGATAAAACCAGAAACTTGCAAAACCCAATTGGGTAAATGACTTTTACCCACTTCTGTATCAGATTTTTTAAACAAATATGGCAAATTAGACACTAAAAAAATCGCCATACTTAGCTCGATATACACAGGATTTAAATAACTTAACAACCATGCGCCAAGCACCACGCCGGGAATTGCAGTTGGTAGAAAGAGCTTAACAACGCCCCAGTTTATTTGGCGAAAAAAAAGCGTGATTTTAGTGATTGAGCTAACAGATGTGCCAATTGAAAGCGCGGCTGGCACTTGCGCTACGGGGAGCGCGTAACCAAGTATTGGAATTAGCAGTAAGCCAGCACCACCGCCAGAAATTAAACTCATTGAAAATGCTATTAATGCGGCTAAAAAAATTGAAAATATCATCATGCTTTAAACTCTAGCTAATTTTGCCAAAAGTATACCCGTAAAATTGCTAATAAAAAATATTTTTAGAGTAATAGGAAATTCGTTATTTGAGAGTTTAAAGCTACGGTAAAACGAGTGGTGTATCAATCACTATTGTGTTTTTTAAAAGCGTTACTTAGGAAGATTAAACCTACAAATTAATGAGAAACTTAACGGTTTTTTACAGACACATTTAGAAGGTGGTTTATACCTAAAGATTTTTCAAATAAACTAAAATAGTTTTTATATTCGCTTATTGATTTACCAGAATTTCCACTTTAATCTTTACCAAACAAATCACGGCTGTAGACCTTGCTTGATACATCTGCAATATCGGCATGCATTCTGTTCGCAACAATGACATCTGCTTGCTGTTTAAACTCATTTAAATTATTCACAATTCTTGAGCGGTAAAAATCAGTTTCGTCGAGTGTGGGTTCATACACGATAACTTCTATACCTTTGGCTTTTATGCGCTTCATTACGCCTTGTATAGAGGATGCCCTGTAGTTATCTGAGCCACTTTTCATGGTTAAGCGATAAATACCCACCACATTGGGTTTAAGCTTTAGGATGCTATCGGCAATAAAGTCTTTACGCGTGCTATTGGCTTCTAAAATGGCTTTAATCAAGTTATTAGGTACATCTTGATAATTAGCT
>JBDNGR010000187.1:0-3308 GCA_041689165.1 Coxiellaceae bacterium | reverse complement strand
TAAGATTATCTGACTTTAATACAGTAAATAATTGTATTTTGCATTAAACTTTTTTTTCATGATCTTGAGATTGATGGCCTATAAAAAGGATAATGGATTGTCGTACTCACGCTGCTTCAACACCACTGGCAAGTTATCTTTGCTTTTAGTGCTCTGCGCCAGTCTGTCGGCTTGCACTATGGTAGGCCCTGATTTTAAAACCCCTGCCGCTCCCAAAACATCAAGCTACGTTAAGCTTCCCTTGCCCAATCAAACTGCAGCTACGCCCTCCTTAGGTAAGCCAGGTGGAGCCCAACATTTTGATTATGGCGGAGATATTCCAGCACAGTGGTGGGTTCTGTATCGCTCTCCCGAGCTCAATAAACTTATTTGCCAAGCTTTTGCTAACAACCCGAGTTTAGCCTCAGCGAAAGCTACTTTAAAACAAGCACAAGAAACTCTAATGGCTCAAGTAGGCACCTCTTTATATCCTGCCATTAGTACGAGTCTATCGGGCCAGCGCCAAGATCTGTCTTTAGCATCTACCGGCGTTAGTGGTAATAGCCTTTTCAATTTATACAGCGCTACGGTTAATGTGAGCTATAACTTAGATATTTTTGGTGGCCTACACCGGCAAATCGAAGCTCTGGCAGCGCAAGTAGATTATCAACGTTTTGAGCTAGAAGCCGCTTACCTTAGTTTGAGCTCGAATATCGTGACTACAGTCGTCAACATTGCTTCATTACAAGCGCAAATCCAAGCGACCAAAGAGCTGGTGGCAGCAGAAGAACAACAGCTAGTTATTATCAAAAAGCAATTAAGTTTGGGTGGGGTCTCGGGTACTAATGTATTGGCCCAAGTTACTCAGGTCGCGCAAACAGGTGCTCTGTTACCTCCTCTGGAACAAAATTTGGCTACAGCACGGCATTCGTTAGCCGTTTTGGTTGGCCAACTACCTAGTGAAATGACAGTCGCTAGCTTCGATTTAAATAAGCTGGTATTGCCGACTCAGTTACCACTCAGCATTCCTTCAAAACTAGTGCAACAACGTCCAGACATTAGAGCCTCCGAGGCCTTACTGAAAGCCGCCAGTGCTCAAGTAGGTGTTGCTACTGCTAATTTATATCCTCAAGTGACTTTATCCGGTAGCTATGGCTATAGTGGACTTGAACTCAATAACCTCTTCTCCAAAGATAATAATGCTTGGGGATTGGGTGGCCAGCTTTTACAACCTATTTTTCAAGGTGGTTCATTACAAGCTAGCCGTCGCGCAGCTATCGATGCTTATGAGGCAGCCGCAGCGCAGTATCGTCTGACGGTATTGCAAGCATTCCAAAATGTGGCTGATAGTTTGCGTGCATTGGAAAATGATGCCAAAGCTTTGCAGGCGCTGCGTGCAGCAGAAGCCGCGGCTTATGAGACTCTCGCTATTACGCGCAAGCAATTGGGCGATGGTGGTGTTAGTTATCTCAATCTACTGACAGCGCAACAACAATATCAACAGGCGAAAATTAGCCGTATCCAGGCACAGGCCGCGCGCTATGCTGATACTGCCGCCCTCTTCCAATCCTTGGGTGGTGGTTGGTGGAATCGTGCCAAAAACTTGCCAGTACCTATGGTCACGCTGCAGAATAGAAAAAAACCCGCAGAGACAATGCACAAGCAAATGTCTAATAGTGACAGTTTTAAATAAGGTATAAGGATAAAGCATGGAGATGACAAAGAATAAAAAGCCAATGCTGATTATGTTGGCTTGTGTAGCTGTGCTGTTTAGTGGGATCTTTGCTTATAAGATGTTTATGAGCGTTATGATTAAACGCTACATACAAAATCAACAACCCACCATTAGCGTTTCAACAACTAAAGCGGTTTATCAAGACTGGGATTCTGAGCTTAGTGCTGCCGCAAGCCTGCGAGCTATCAGGGGCGTTAATGTAACCACTCAATTGGCCGCTATGGTTGAGACTATCTATTTCACTCCCGGCGTTCAGGTAAAAGAAAATACTGTTTTAGTGCAGCTCAATGCCGACACTGATATCGCACAACTGCATTCTCTGCAGGCACAAGAAGAGCTAGCGCAAATAACCTATGATCGCGACAAGAAACAATACGCGGCTAATGCTATTAGTAAGCAGACGCTCGATTCAGATTATAGTAATTTAAAAAATCTACAGGCACAGGTAGTAGAGCAAGCTGAAACAGTTAAGAAAAAAACTATTGTGGCACCCTTTACAGGACATCTGGGTATTTGTCTCGTTAATCCTGGTCAATTTCTAAATCCGGGTGATCAAGTCGTCAGCTTACAGCAGCTTGATCCTATCTATGCTGATTTTTATGTGCCGCAACAAGCTCTTCCTGAGCTTAAGCTCGGCCAGTCAGTTCAACTCAGCGTCGATACCTTCAAAAAAGAAATTTTTCGCGGCACTATAACCACCATAAATCCCATAGTAGAGACCCATACTCGTAATGTCGAGATTGAGGCTACGATAGAAAATCCTGCTTTCAAGCTAATACCCGGCATGTTCGGCACCGCTATAGTTAAGACGGGTTCTGCGCATCGCTACTTAACTTTACCCCAGACCGCCATTAGCTATAACCCTTATGGCAATGTCGTTTATATTGTTCGCCCTGATCCTAAAGATTCGAAAAAGCTTATTGCTAATCAGTCCTTTGTTAGCACAGGAGAGGTTCGTGGCGAGCAAGTAGTTGTCCTTTCCGGGGTCAAAGAAGGTGAAGTGGTGGTCACTGGTGGTCAACTAAAACTCAAAAATGGCAGTCAGCTAAGTATCAATAACAAGATTGCGCCAGCTGACAGAGCAGAGCCACAAATTATGGGTGAAGGCTAATAAATAATGCAGTTTACCGATCTCTTTATTAAACGCCCGGTATTGGCGACGGTTGTCAGTCTGCTTATTCTTGTGTTGGGCTTACGTTCGGTTTTTTCTTTGCCAGTTCAGCAATTTCCATCGACTGAAAATGCGGTGATTACGATTAATACCACTTATACCGGTGCTGACCCTGAAATTATTGCAGGCTTTATTAGCACACCCATTGAAAATTCTGTAGCTCAAGCCAATGGCATTGATTACATGACCTCCAGTAGTACTTTGGGTGCCAGTACCATTACGCTCAACTTATTACTGAATTACGATCCTGATAAAGCGCTTAATGAAGTTAATATTTTAGTGAATGCAGTGCTGAATCAACTGCCTAAAAATGCTCAGCAACCGGTTATTACTATCAGTATCGGCGAAACAATCGATGCCATGTACATTGGGTTTTATAGTAAAATTTTGCCAATTAACAATGTGACTGACTACTTATTACGG
>JBDNGR010000186.1:0-2158 GCA_041689165.1 Coxiellaceae bacterium | reverse complement strand
GCAGGGCGCACATAATAATTTTAGTGAGCGTGCAATGAAGGATTTTGCGATAGGTCGAAAGAACTGGTTGTTCTCGGATAATCCTGAGGGTGCTAAGGCGGCGGCTGTTATTGACTCTCTCATTCAGACTTGCAAAATCCACCGGGTTGAAGCTTATGCTTACTTAAAATATGTGTTAGCCGAACTACCCACCACGCTCAATAAAAACATCGACTCTCTGCTTCCCTGCAACTGCCCTTCCGAGCTCTTGCTTCGACAATATCGTTAACATCCTTCGAATACATGCGCGACCCTGTGCTTAATTAACCGCTTACGTTGTTTGTAGCTACAACGGCAATTATGCTATCCTCATTTTAAGTGAGCGACAGAAGCGCCTTACCTGTAAACCGGGGCCTAAACCTTATTACGCAGCTAAGCCGCTACTACTAGATACCACTTAAAATCATTGACTGGCGGCTGATCATATGTGCAGCAAGAAAGCACATGGCCGCTCAAACGGAATAATTACCTTACAACGATCAAGAACACAGTTTGTTAGATAACCTGATTCGCGAAAAACTCATTTCATTGAGCCCCTTCACCATTGACTAATCACTGAAACCGCTTCGTCTTCACCATCCGCAGAAAGGTCATAGCTGAACAAGCCCACGATGACTTCTTAAAAATACACCCCCTAAAACCGATCATTGAGATGTCACTCACTGCGGACTTTTAGAAGCCGACACAGTTGCGCATAGTTGTGATTCTTTAAAATGGGACGACGTTCGAAAAAAAAACGTGTACCACGTCTTAAGTCAAAATCTCTATTTTGCAGAGGCGATCTTAAATTTTAGGTGGTGTCGAGAACACCTACTTCGAATCAGCAATTCTCGGCAAACGAGGTCATTTCTTCAGTAGAGGCATGATTCATTCCCCCTCACCTCAAGGCTTCTCTTCAAAAGCATAATCAACCAGTAAAATCGCGGTGTTAAAAGAGCTTCTGCCAGATTTTTAGTGATTTTTTTTTTAAATTTTGACGCAAAATCATCCTGACCTGTCTAACAGACCTTTCTTTAAGTTGAACATTATCATTTTAATCTGAATTAACGCATTTTATGGAGAACCACCTAATGGCAGTAATCGATAAGCAGTAGGCGTCAATACAAATTCCAGCAACTTTTCTCAACTCTCAAAAATAATGATCTTGATATAGGAACGGACAGTTTCCCATAAATGTTTTTTGCTTCCCAGTTTTTTTCGGCAAGCCTGATATTGGCAATCTGTTAATTCAAAAATTTGATGAAAGGAGAATGCCAATAGCGTTAATAAATAAAAGTTGAAAGCCAGATTTTTAACGCCATGACCGTAGTTGTGTTCCATACAGTAACCATGATTCTTCATCACATTAAAACACTCATTTTCATTTTTCCATCGGCAACGTCCCGCACTTACCAACAGGTTAATCGTCTCTTCTGAGATCAACCAATCCGTTACCCAGCTATTCCTAAACAGGATTTCATCCTCTCCTTTCCTATTTTTACCCATTATTGTGCAGCGCAAAAAATTAACCTTAACCGACTCTTTTTGCCCGTTCAGCGGAACATCATTCATCCACTCATAATAATGTTCTCGGCCCTTTTTATCGCGAAAATTTATTTGATTCAATTCATTATAAGCGGATAACCATTCCATCATATATTTATGGTCTGTTGGTTTTGCCGCAAACAAATAGTGCATGCCTGCCTTCAGAACATCCTCAATAATTCGGTTGCTTAGAAAAAAGGGCATCTCCTCCTATCATTAAACCCAACTGGGGAAATTCTTGCTGTAACTTCACAATCAAACGTTTCGCAGCATTCATTTCGCAATCCTGTTTGCTTTCTCCATCGCCGTTTACTATTTGCTCCGGCATAAAAGGAATAATTTCAGAGCAATCAGGATGCATAATTCCACCTTGCAATACCTGATGAGGATAAGTCTTGCACCCGTCTTTATGCTCCTTCGTTAAGCATTGCTCACAAAAAACTTCTTTTGAACTATAAAATTCAGAGCCATCTATCGGGAAATAATAGACTTTAGGAAATAGCTGGTATTGCTCCAAATGTTTGCCGCGTTGCAAACGTAAATACAGGTCTTTAAACATAGGGCGTAAATAATCACTGGCTCAGTATATTCCAAT
>JBDNGR010000185.1:0-2128 GCA_041689165.1 Coxiellaceae bacterium | reverse complement strand
GCAGCAGATTATAATGGGTTACGAAAGTCATTAGCGGGGCAGTATGGTAACTTACTGGCAAGCTATGACAAGAACTTTGGAGGGTGACAATTACCATACAGCACGAGACTTTGCTGTTCAGCTAGCTCAAGAATTATTTGCAGACAGGATAGCAGCTGATAACAGTACTTTAGAATCACAACTTCGTAAGACGATTGCCCAGGTTGTTAAGAATGCTTATATCACCCAACTTATAGTCGATTTTCATAATAGCCAGGATCCTGAAAAATATACTTTTGTCCGCACGGGTAGCATAGCCTACGTTGGGGCGGGTGAGTCAAAAGAGAATGTGCTGAATGAAGCTAGCGGAAGTGTAAAACAAATTAAAGAAGCGTTAAGAGCTCACGGAATTACGGTGGTTGCTAGATATAGAATTTTGCATTCAGAAAAAAATTGAGCACTTCAATAAAGACAGTTTCTTCACGCATTATGGTTCGGATAAATTACTGAAAGCCGTCCATGACTGTATTCATTTTGCAGAGTTAACTTTAGGTCCAGAAGTTGTAGCTAAAGCTAAAAAAAATGATAATATAGTACGCACTGGTTTCGATCCAGATACCTCTGCTTACTCCGTTGCTGGGCGGTTAATAGTTCCGCTTGAAAATCAGGGTTCTGATACGCTGGCTTCGCAATCTGGCCTAACGCCTGGGAAGTAAGGTTCTCTTCTCGAGCTTCTGTACTTTAACCTTGATCTTGCATTAACTACTTGTTTAATCATATCATACGAAAAACTCATAATTGGAGTTTAAGATGACATGCCTACCAATTTATGGAAGAATACCTACAATAGAAAATCAAAGGAAAATACAGTGATTGATGCGCAAGGCTTTCGACACGGCGTGGGGATAATTTTAATAAATAATGAACAGCAGGTTTTTTGGGCGAAACGTATCGGCCAAGATTCTTGGCAATTTCCACAGGGCGGTTTAATGGACGATGAAACACCCGAAGAAGGGATGTACCGTGAGCTGCATGAAGAGACTGGTTTAAAGCGCGAAGACGTGGAAATCGTGATGGAAACTAAAAGTTGGCTATACTATCTTTTACCGCGTCGTTTAATACGCATTCACCAAAAACCGCTTTGTATTGGTCAGAAACAGAAATGGTTTTTACTGCGAGTAGTGGGTAGTATGGAGAATATCAATTTTTCAACCACGAACTCACCAGAATTTGATGATTGGCGTTGGGTTGATTATTGGTACCCGCTGAAATATGTGATTCGGTTTAAGCGTAAAGTGTATCAGCGAGCGCTAAAAGAATTATCGGTTAAAATAGAGCAGCAAGGCGGCTCCCGTAATCGCTTGTTTGGTCGACGAAGGACGTATAAACCATAGCTATGCTAAAAACACTCCGACACATCATTCAATTAGTGAATGCCGCGCAGGATTTTCAAGAATCCCTGAATATCATGGTGCATGGTGTTAGGCAGGCATTAGAAACGCAAGTCTGCTCTATTTTTTTATTTAACCGTAAATACCAAGAGTTTGTTCTGGCAGCAACTGATGGTTTGAATCCGGCTGCCGTTAAAGAAATTAAAATCCCCGTTCACTATGGTCTTGTTGGTTTTGTCGCTGATCGCGAAGAACCCTTAAACATTGACGATAGCAGTAGTCACCCTCATTATTTACCCGTGCCTTTAATGCAAGAAGATGAGTTTAAAGGCTACCTAGGCGTGCCGATTATTTATCGAGGTAATAACTTAGGTGTGTTTGCAGTACAACAAACTAACCCTAGATCGTATGAGGATGCCGAAGAAGCTTTGTTGGTGACCATGTCAGCGCAATTAGCATCAGTGATTGCTAAAGCAGAGGTGAGCGGTGAGCTTGATGAATTTTTTGGTATTGAAACCGCAGCGAGTAATACTTTATTAATGGGTATTCCCGGAGTGTTAGGAATCGCGGTTGGTAGAGCGGTCGTTGTCTATCCCTTAGCTGATTTGGATGCCATACCCAATTTAGAAGCAGAAGATATCGATCAAGAAATCATGGTGTTTGAGGCGGCCGTTCAATCGGTTCGTGATGAATTACAAATATTAGCAAAACGCTTAAGCCCTAGCTTGCCGAAAGAAGAACATGAGCTCTTCGGTGCT
>JBDNGR010000184.1:0-2228 GCA_041689165.1 Coxiellaceae bacterium | reverse complement strand
TTTATTAATGCGGCTTTATTTATCCCGCAGGCTCTGCGCCTTTTGAAAACTAAAGATGCTCAAGGGCTTTCTCTTCTCACTTTTGGAGGCTTCTGCCTTATTCAAATTTCTGCCATTGCCTATGGCTACGTGCAACACGATTTATACCTCAGCTTGGGATTTGGGCTGAGCCTCATCACCTGTGGTTTTGTTACCTTTTTAATTTTTATTTATAGAAAATAATTCCAACCAGATATGTATAATAATCTTAATTTATTGCCGTATGACAAATCTCTGAAGCTCAACGGTATTGATGAAAAGCTAAAGACTCTAGTCATCATGAAAAATTTTCTAGAGTACTTGTATATAGCTATTTATTGTTTTAAAGGACAGCAGCTATATAAATTTGATGCCCATGTTGGCGAAACTTTATGCCAGATCCGCGCCTATAAAATCTTACTCCTGCAAATTAGCCACCCTGAATTCAAGCACAGAATATTGCCTGAGCTTGAAGACAGTTTATGTGTGATTTATGAGCGCTTAAAGAAATGCATAGATGAACATAAAAAAGCATTACAGGCGGCTGGAAGTAGCGAATTTAGAAATTTGAATAAAAAAATATCTATTGTGGATTTTTTTAAGAGCCATCAACTTTTTGTACAGCTTCCTGAAAACGCTGTTTTTTATTTCTTTCATACTTCTTGGCTCGCTTCAAATTACACAGCACAGAGGGATATGCAGTCGCTGTTGATGTCGACAAAATTAGTGACGAAATGCAAATAGCAAAATTCTCTGCAAAAAAAGTGGTAAGAAATCTTCAATCTCTTCTCTCCAGGCTTTCTTGCAATTTTGTGCTCTCCTTGATAGACCGGGTAGAAGAAGAAAAAAGTAGAAAATCCATAATCAAGCTAATGCAGAAGGAAACAGATGATGGAAGAGCCACCTTACCGAGCTATAACGTAACCGATATTATTTTTTCTCACATGATTAAAAACAAACTCAATCTATCGCTAATTATCCGTAAAAAATTCACATATAAAGATAAATTCTTTGTTTTCTCATTTCAAGGGTCTCCGGAAAAAAATGATTTTGTACCGCTCAATAGGAGTCGAGAGATGTCACGACCAAATAACTTAGGTTATTTGGTGGTTACTGGAGAATTCTCTGATGAAAGCTTTAACACAAACCCAGGCGCCTATTTAAAAAAATTATTATTAATAGGCATAAAAAATATTATCTTGATGAATGCGGCTGCTCACCCCCAGTATGCAGGTGAAAAGCTCAGAGAACTTAGCAATGATCCATTTACTTATCTTCTAAACTCAAATAACAATCATCTAAAGGGAACTGACAAGCAAAAGCTTATAGATTTACTTAAAGAGTTTGAAGAGATGAAATGCTCTGCTACAAAAATAGGTTGCTCAGTAGTCAACCAAACCACCTTCCTTGCAAAACACATATTCTCTGACACATTAAAACCGTACTCCTCATTTTGTAAAAATAAACAATTCCTTGCTCAATTAGCAGGTGACTGTCTGCAATATTATGGCGGCGGGATGGTCAACCAAAATGAGCTCCTTAATATTCGGTGATCACAGACTTCAACAGAGAAGTCCTCAGCCAATAGCCCGTCACGAGTTGCTTCTTTTCAGGAATGCCTGGTAGTATGCTGGCAGAATATTTCTTTATTTCTTCAACTTTATGGAAACTACCTGACTATGAATGGAGGCATCAATCTAGCTGAAAGCCTACAGAGCGATCACGAGCAAAGTCACATAACACTAGACACGATCATTGAAGAAACTCCCGAACACATCTATTGGGTCGATATAAATAACAACATCTTGGGCTGTAACACTCTGCAAGCAAAGTCGTTAGGCTTAGCAACAAAAGATGAAGCTGTAGGAAAGAACATTACAGGCTTTTTGAGCAAAGAGCAGGCAAAAGAAGTCCTTAGAAACAATGAGCGAGTTATCAGGCAAGGAATTTCTATAACAAGCGAAGAAAGACTGACCACCCCTGACGGAAAAGAACATTTTTACATTTCTAAGAAATCACCTTTATACGACAAATCTAGAAATATTATCGGCCTTGTCGGCATATCTATAGACATCACTGAACTCAAACGCGCGCAAGAAAACGAAAAACTCGCTTTACAAAAAGCCGCAAGCTTAGCAGAAGCGACCAAACAAGCCGTGCTGATATTTTCCGGTATGGCAGCCCATGATCTGCGCACACCTTTAGCTTCC
>JBDNGR010000183.1:0-1543 GCA_041689165.1 Coxiellaceae bacterium | reverse complement strand
TGCTTGTTCTTTTTCGGATTTTTTATGGTGGTTGTATTCGCCAAAAGGTGCGGGAGCTTCGGCCGGCAAAAATGGGCCATATTCCTGCTCGCGGTAGTCAATATGAATGATTGTTGTGTCCAGTGAAATCAACACGATAACGTCCTCGCCAGCAAACTGAGGAGAGAGTTGATAATGAACACTGTTTAATTGGATTGTCGCATCGCTCTTGACCGTTCTTTCAACGGGTTCACGTAGCAGGAGGCTATAGTGTTCATAGGAAAAGATGCTTAAATTCGCGTGTGCTGGTAGATTCGCTTTCCAAACTTGATGGCGTGTTATGTTCTGCTTCCGATGTTTCTTTTGGCTAAGCTCAACGTCCAATTTAGCCAGACAGGCATTGGCTTGCTCTATCGTTTGAGGTAGCTCAAATTTATAACGTGGTTCAACCATAGACTTCATCGAACGGTGATGTCGCTCGCACTTCCCTTTGGCGCGAGCAGCTGTTTTCCTACCCCCTTTACCCCGAGGTAGGTGAGTAAGAACCTGTATTCCGAGCTTGGTCATCACGCGCATGAAGAGTTTACTTTTTACAAAACTGGCGTTATCGGTATAGATAAAATCGGGAATGCCATACAGCTCAGATTCATCATCCGTCATTTTAGAAAATGCATAGTACAAAAAATCAAGGGCGGTTAGCGTGTCTTCACCCTCAGCCAAGTAATAACGTGAACAAGTGACGCCGCTTTTATCATCAATAACAGAAAATGCCATTAACCGTCTTGGATCGTCGGGGTGCTGTGAGGGTAATCGGTGCAATTCTGATGGCGTAATGTCCAGTTGCCAGCATTGATTACTATAGGCCGCTTCAAAATGGTTTACTGTTGGCTCTGAAAGGATGTGATCGGGTGCGATAAAGTACTGATTAAGGTATCGATTAATTGTTGATACTTTAAGAAGGCCCTTACTGGCTACGATGGTACGATCCTTTACCTTAACGCCATATTCTTCGAGGAATTGTATACATTGTCCTGTAGAAAGAATGTGTTTGTTACCATTCATCGAGCGAATTTTCATTGCAGCAACAAGCTGGCAATAATGGTAGAGCTCCGCCTCAGTTATAATCTTTGGGCATCCTTTGTCTTTACGTACCGCACGATGATTAGGGTGCAACATCAGTTTTTTAAGCTGTCTATAAACGGTACTGTCGGATAACTGATAACGTATAGCGACCTCATGAACAAGCTCTCGACGCAGCTTACCTTGATGGGGTAAGTTCGTTATTTTTTCATCCAGTCGATACAATATTTCCAATGGTATTATGTACACTAATGAGTATCCTTAACTCTAATGCTTGTTCTTCTGTAACCAATGGTAAAGATTGCAGGCCGTTGTGTTGTATTTTTTTGCAACAAAAACCTTCGATGAACCATTATTAAGTAAAGCGACGATCTCGTCCTTGTATTCATCCAGTTTGCTTTTTCCGGGGCCTTTTGGCCTACCTAAAGGCAAACCTTTTTCTTTACGTGCCCGTAAGGCCTCTGATGTCCTTTTTGATATAAGG
>JBDNGR010000182.1:0-1745 GCA_041689165.1 Coxiellaceae bacterium | reverse complement strand
CTTGACGGCGAAAGCACTCAAAGCCAAGCATTTCAAGACATGGCTTGTGCGGCTTTCCTGTAAGTGCTTCTGCAGGGGATTTGTTTTTTAATCGCTTATGCTTGCTCCGCATAAATGGCCTGTGATTTAGATAGAATTGGATTAGTGCGAGCCTTCTTGAGGAAATCAATTTACGCTTGTCCAGATAAGGGCGTAATCTGCTATTAAAGTTTTCGACCATAGAGCTACAGCGGTGTGTTGTTTCCAAAAGATGAAGCACATCATCTTCGACGGCATCATATTTTGAACCGATTAACGCCTCTAATTCAAATTGTTTATCGCAGTATTTTACGCTGTCGATAGCATATCGAGCGATATAACAAACTTCCCAAATCGTGTCGGTTGACAACGCATGTTTCGCTGCAAGATGAATGAATTTATCGTTTAATTCATTGGCTACATCAAGCAGAGCATCACGCTGTGCATTGAGTGTTGTGACAATGTCATCAATGCGATGAGGGTGAAGTTCCGCTAAGGCGGTCATTTCTAATGCTATAAAATCGTATAGTGTTGCACGATCTATTGGTGGATGGCCTGCCAACTGAAGTACGTCATATTGTAACCAGCTTGAAAGTGTATTAAATGTTCTGTGTATGGCTTCTAACTTAGTGTGCTCACTGAGTAACGTTGAAAACTCACGCGCATGTTCTTCTTTTTTGTTTATGTTTTTTGCCTTCATGGCGCGCTGATAGACTTTCAATGCCGCCGTTGCTGCGGAGGCCGCTTGATTCATAAGAAACCGGGCGCAATCTTTCATATCTTTAATGCAGTGAAAGTGATCGTGGCGCAGCTTTGTATCGGGTAGCGCGATTTCATATCCTTTAATAAGGCCCTTTGCGCCGTCAAGAATGGCAACATCGGGGTTATAACCCATGGCTTGTAAGTCGAGCAAATTAATCCCCCATGTATCCTGATCTCGGTCATTTGCATGAGCAAGCAACGCGCAAAATCGTGATGGTATATCCACTGTAACCAAAATTGGTTTATTATGATGATAGAGCTCATCTGAGGCGCTATCCTTTACGGGACTTAGATCGTATGAATTATTGATGGAGACAGCGCTGTCACCAGCGGCATCAAGAATGTTGCACACCGTTCCTATTGAAAGGTGGTAGCCGAACGTGGATTCTATATGACGCATGATATCACGGTGGCTTACTTTACAGCCCGCCCATAAATCCACGACAGTCCCCTGTATGAACTTCTTAGTTATGGGAAGATAGAAAAGTACGTCATCATCTTTCTCAAACGCATTATTTGCCGCAGCTAGTGCTATTTCCTGCTGCGCGTACACTGTATTTCGACTGCAGTTATAACGCCGTGAAATATCAACAATGGTTTGTTCTTTTCTGATGGCTTCCAAAGCAATCGCTCTTTTTGTTGGTAATGGAATACGATTGACGTGGTTCTTTTTGTGAGCAGTTATCATCGTGATGACTCAATTTATTTTTGGTACAATATTTTAAGCCTAATCCTTGATGATTGCTCTCAAAAATGACTACCGTATGCAGAGCGAGTGTTCAGTGGATTTGAACCGTGCCCAAAATAGTCTCTTATTTATTCATCCGATTAGCCAAATACATTTTGGTCTCCAAAACATATGCATCGTTTGCCGCTATTCGTTCTTTGCTACGGACGCGCATTTCTGGTGTGCGACAAGAGAATGATGTGCGTGAATTTGTTTCTGTATCAATCGGTCTCGCTCT
>JBDNGR010000181.1:0-2053 GCA_041689165.1 Coxiellaceae bacterium | reverse complement strand
ATAATACGAAAAGTAAAAAATACACTGGCAACCGGCGGTTGCTCTTCAGGACTAACTGATTTTAAACCAAGCAGCTCACCATCCCAATGGTGGGTATTAATTAAACTAGCAAGACCTGGAATTTCAATAGCATATAAATTTCTTTGTTGACTCTTTGAAGGAATTGCAAAGAGGACTAAAGGGGCGCTTTTTTGAGTTTTCCAGTTAGCTTCAATGGCTGCAGTTTTGAGAGGCTGATATTTTTCAACATTTACGCCAACCACATCGCCAATATAAATCTGTATTGGCATGATCAATAGTGCGGCCCACATAACGAAAGAGAGACAAATTTTTGCTGTTTTAATGTGCTTATTTTTTAATAAGTAATAACTAGCTACTGCGGCTATGAAAAAACACGTAGTTACATAAGAGGCAAGAACCATATGAATAAAACGAGGAATAAAAGAAGGGTTAAATACTACCTGCCACCAACTTTCTACTACATATTTTCCCTGAATTACTTCATAACCAAAAGGAGTCTGCATCCAAGAGTTAGCAGACATAATCCAAAAAGCAGAAATAGTAGTACCAATAGTTACTAAAATAGTCGCTGAAAAATGCCACCCAGGAGGTACTCGTTTCCATCCAAAGAGCATAACCCCAAGAAAGCCGGCTTCTAAAAAAAATGCAGTTAAAGTTTCATAAGCAAATAAGGCTCCTAATATATTTCCAAAATCTGAAATAAAAGGCCCAAAATTAGTTCCTAATTGATATCCAAGAACAATTCCTGAAACAACTCCCATTCCAAATGTTAATGCAAAAACTTTTGTCCAAAACTTACAAATAGCAACATATACTGGATTTTTATTTTTAAGCCAACAAGCTTCCATAATCACTAAAAAAACTGCAAGACCTAAGTTTAGTGTAGGAAATAAAATATGAAATCCGATACTAAATCCAAATTGCGCTCTCGACAAGATGTCAACCATCATAATAAATGTCCTAATTTAGCACATTAAAGTAAGCTCATAGAGTACACTAATTATTGATGTGGTGCCGCTGGGGCACCGTCAAGTTGTGTAAAAAAAAATGCCGCGTTTAGGTGAATAAGAGCGATATCCAAAATTTCAGGCACATTTTGCCTGTATAACAATTTTTTGCCACTGATCCCATGCAAAAATCAGGTGCTTGCGCTGATCACTAGCGACCATTTTATAACGATGAGCTCCAAACAAATTTCTTATTTGCCCGTGGACTGGTAAAAATCGCTGCGCCTGTTTTGGCGATTTAAATTTCCTCATTTGCTTTTCTTTCTGCCGAGTAGGTTGATGTGAATTCTCAGCACGATTATTCAATCCTTTGTGCTGACGATGTTCCACACCAGGCAGTATTTCTTTTTTAACAGCACCATAGCTTGGGAGTTTATCCGTGAGGCGTTGTTTCCTAGCCCATAAAATGAGCAGTTTAGGATGATTAGTTAGGAACCGTGATATCGTTAGCGGGATAACTAAGGCTCTTATTTTGCGACACCATCATGCCCAAGAAATACGCTGAGAAAAAAGGATGGAAGGTTCCGAAACAAAGCTATAAGTTGAGTAATTGGTCTGAATACAGTGATGCATTGCGTCGTCGTGGCGAGATTGATGTTTGGTTATCGGAAGAAGCTATCTCATTGTGGTATGCAAAGGAATGAGTCTATGATGGCACTGGTACACCAAAACGTTTCAGTGATTTTGCAATCATCACCTGCCATGAAATACACCAAGTGTATCGATTACCCCTTCGCCAAACAGAAGACTTTATCAACTCTCTATTTCGGATTATGAATATAGCGCTTGTCTGTCCTGATTTTAGTTGCCTGAGTAAGCGCCTTGCCAAGCTCGGCATCAAGGTTCCCAAGCATAAAAAAACAGGGTCGCCCGTTGACGGAGTACATGCTATAGCCTTTGATTCTACTGGTTTGAAGCGGTTTGGTCGTGGTGAATGGCATCAGCAAAAATATGAGCTATCAAACAAGGCGAGTTGGCGAAAGTTACATGTTGCTGTGAATCAAAATCACTATTTTGAAGCCTGT
>JBDNGR010000180.1:0-3809 GCA_041689165.1 Coxiellaceae bacterium | reverse complement strand
CAATTGGTTGACGGCATGGTCCAAATGCGTAAGTTACTACAAGGAACTGGCCTATCGAATCACGTAGCTTATACTCTCCTTGGTCGTTCAATCTTTATTCGTTATCTTGAAGACCGGGGGGTACTGACGCCTGAATGGATCGCAAGAATGACAGATCATGCGGTAGATTCATATCGAGATGCTTTGAATAATCGCCAAGTTACTTATCAGCTCTTTGAACAATTGAGTCAACGATTCAATGGAGACCTATTTCCAGTTGAGGAAGAGCAGAATGTTGAGTATACTCATTTACAAGTACTATTGAGATTCTTAAACAGAGAAAACCTGGAAACCGGCCAACTAAGTTTATTCCATTACAACTTTGAATATATTCCTATAGAATTAATTAGTCATATCTATGACACGTTTATAGAGAACCAAAGGGAATCAGGCGCTTATTACACCCCCTTGCTGCTCGCTGACTTTATTTTAGAAGAAACAATGGGCCCTGATGTCATACAGCCAGAGATGACAGTTTTGGATCCTGCTTGTGGCTCTGGTATTTTTTTGGTTGGCGCTTTTCGCCGGCTGATTTCTGCTTGGCAACAGAAAAATGGCAAGCTAACGCCGAATGATTTAAGCCAGATTTTACAAAATAATATTTTTGGCGTTGACAAAAATCAGGAAGCTGTTCGCATTGCGGCTTTTAGTCTCTATCTTGAAATATTAAATCATCTAACGAATAGTCAGATCCGTGATGAATCATTCCAATTTCCCGTTCTCAAGTCAAAAAACTTACTAGATTGTGATTTCTTTTTAGAAGAAGTAGATAAACATTTCAAAAATCAAAAGTTTGATCGAGTTATAGGCAACATGCCTTGGGGACGCGGCACTTTAACTGACAGCGCTGAACAGTGGTTAAAAAAATACGATTACATTGTTGGCGGAAAACAAGCTGCGCCAGCTTTCATGTTGCGTGTGCCTCAATTTTGTAAGGAGCAAGGGGAAATTGCATTACTGGCACCAGCAAAAGGAACTATTTTAGTCACAAGTAATACCCATCAAGCATTCCGAAGTTTATTTTTTTCTTCTTACCATGTGCGTGCGGTTGTCAACTTCTCGGCTTTGGTATATGAGCTTTTCTCAGAGGTAATTAGCCCTGCTGTAGCACTATTTTACACTTCTAACGTACCAGATATAGGAGAGAAGCTAATATATGGTGTTCCCAAGCCATCACCACTTTCAAATCACCTTAAAGCTATTATTTTAGATACAACTGAGATCAAATTTTTAGAGCGAACACAATTATTAGAACAGCCTTATGTGTGGAAGATCGCCTTATGGGGTGGACAGCGTGATGTCAAGCTAATAGAAAAATTAAAAATCCTTCCTAAACTCCGTGAACAACTTAAGCAACTGGATTGGGAAATTAATGAAGGTATACAGATTGGAGGCGGGGATCTCAATCCTGCTCCTTGGCTTGAAGGCATTCCTTTATTGCCTACACAAGAATTACGCTCTTATGTAGTAAATACGTCCGCTTGCAAACCAATCAAACACAAAACTTTCCATCGCCCACGCAAAGAATTAATTACAAACCCACCGTTAGTTTTAATTCGCCGTGGATCGAGCACGGCAGTATATTTCGATGAAAAAATTGCATATCTAGAGAAAATTTCAGGGGTTACTGGAAAATTTGGGCAAGAAAACTTACTTAAATGGTTAGTAGCGTATATCAATTCACCATTAGTACGTTATTACCATTTTCTAACTTCTGCCACCTGGGCTATTGAACGAGGCAATATTAACCAATGGGAGTATGAGGAAATGCCATTTTTCATACCTGATAATGATGATCCTAGATTAAAGCAACTCTTGGCCCATGTTGATCAGATTATGGATGTCTTAAATAAAAAAGACCTATTCTTCAACTCGGAACTTGAAGCAAAGGTGCAAGCTCAGGAAAAAGCAGTTAGCAAATTGGTATATGAACTGTATGGGCTTCATCCTGTTGAACAACAGTTAATCGAAGATATGCTAGAGTATGGGATCGGTTTTTTCAACTGGTCAAAACTAAAAAGTCGTAAACCACAAGATGTAAAGGCGGTAAAACGACCTACCTTGGAAATGTTAGAAATTTATATACAAATATTTGTGCGCGCAGTAACAACTTTTCTACAAATCAAAAATCAAACTCTAAACGCAATTGTCTATCAAAATGGAACCCCGTTGACAGTCGTGAGTTTTGCTCTAGTGGATCTAAATAAAGCAGAGCCAGTTCGAGTGATAACCCAATCAAATGCTATGCGCTCAAAACTGCGTGAGTTAGATGAAATGTTATTAGACAGAAAGACTCCTTCAATGTATATACGTCGTCATGTTCGCATCTATGATGGCGACCAAGTATCGTTAGTGCGTCCTAGTGAGCTACGATTCTGGACACAATCCCAGGCACGTGCTGATGCTGATGCCTTCCTAGCAGAATTATCTTCCTAAATCTTATCCTTGGAGTATCCCCCTTGAGCCAGTTACGACAGGTATCTTCTAGTATTGGTGAGCCAGCAAAATCAAGTAAATTGACATGGTCAGATACCGTACAAATTGTTGTACAACTTACTATTAAAGCTTATCAAGCAATGTATGAGGATTTCATTGCTCAACGTGATTGGGAAGAAAACGTTTTCACGATTCGGTTAGGCGAAGACTATCTTCGGCCAATTGCTTTTGACCATGAATATCCTGTCTTTGTTAGCATACGTCAAAAGATCCATACAGATGATATGAAAAGTGGCGAGCAAGCGACAATAGAGGCTAAAGAAATAGATATGTTGTTATATGGCAGTTGGGAGCAAGATTACCACAAGAAACGTTTTATATGGGAAGCTAAACGAATAGGTGATAAAAAAATTAATCCAGCTTATAGCCATTTGAACTCTGAATATGTGAACGAAGCCATTTATCGGTTTATTCGGCGGGAATATGCAGATAGATTAGATGATGCAGGTGTTTTAGGCTATGTGTTAGCTGGTGAAATTAAGAATATCGTTAATGATGTAAATCAGTGCATGAGTACTATCCACAAAAACCCTCCTTTGCCAAGATCTAATCACCTCCAAATGACAGCTCCGATTAATAATTTCCAGCATATTTATCAGTCACATCACATAAGGACTGATAATACTACTATCAAACTTCATCACTTATTTCTGGCATTTAATTTCTCATAGCTAGGACACGTATTATGCTTACGATTACGGCCACGACCCCGTGTTTGAACCCACCCACATGGGCGATTTTGGAACGCAAATTGATCGACTTGATGAACGAATCGGTCTATCCTTTTTTAGAAAAGTACACGCACGCCGACGGCAGCCTGATCTGGCGCGACACCTGGTACAACTCGCGCGACGGCGCGGATGATTTTTACGAAAGTTCCTACAATTGGCCGCTGCTCTATCTGTTGGGCGGTGGTGATCACTTGCTGGAACTGGGGCAGCGCCAATGGGATGCGATCACGCGCCAACTGACTGGGTTTGGCCTGGTCCATAAAGAGTACGAGTTCGGCTATGATCAATTCCACCAGGGCGAAAGTTACATCTACTTCTACTTTCTCTGCCTGGCCGACCCTACCAATCCCATCAACCTTGATCGTGCGCGGCGCTTTGCTGGCTTTTATCTAAACGAAGACTCCGAAGCCCTCAATTATGACCCCGAACACAACCTGATCCGGGCGGCGCACAACGGCAGCGGCGGGCCACGCTGGGGCGTGATGGATGGCGAAGAACCATCATACAACTGGGGACCGGGCATGCGCGTCTACGGTCTGCCCT
>JBDNGR010000179.1:0-1870 GCA_041689165.1 Coxiellaceae bacterium | reverse complement strand
CGATCTGCAATTGCGATTTCGGCTCCCATTGCAATGGCTTCTCCCCCAAATGCCGCGGCACCTGTAAGCGGCAACGACGCGCCAATGCAAGGAGATGCTTGCTGCGCAAATGTCGTTACAGACATAAGTGCACTTGTAGCCAAAACCAATGTTTTCATTAAAAAATTTATTGAAAATGGACAATTTTTATTGTGCTTGTTCATAACACCTCCAGTGTGGTTGCCATCATGTAATGGTCTTTTTTAGATTACAACGATTTAATCTAAAACTGAGAGGGAAAAGAGTAAAGAAGAGTAAAGAATTATTCCACTATATGGACTAATTTATAAGCTTTTTTGGTGCGCTGCGGCACTGAAATTGATCTTATCAATCATGTGTAGCACCATATTAGTGCGTAAAAATTTTATTTTCAAATGTAAATCTTTCACCATCTTTTATAAGTAATTTGATTTTTTTTGATTCTTTTTTGAGCATGTTTATAATTACTTTTAGCTCTTCTTGAGGGATGCAAGGAACAGCTGCAGTGACACTTATTGCACCAAGAATAGTTCCTTTTGAATCGGAGATTGGAACAGCTGCCCCGCTATGACCCGTCAAAAGACTTTCATCATGATAAGCAAAGCCTTCTATCTTACAAAGTTTTACTCTATCGAGAAGTGTTTTGATATTCATATCTGCAAAACTTCGTAATCGTAGTGTGTTCTTTCTGACAATATCAGTGACCTCATCATCCTTAAGTAGCATTAATAAAGCAAGGCTTCCAGCACCGATACCTAGGGGTCTATGAACGCCGATTTGAAGAGCAGGTAATTTAAAGCTTAATCCTTTTGATCGTGAAATTGAAATCGCGTCAACGCCGCTTCTTATCGTTAAAAAAGAAACATGCTTAGTCTTGCGTGCGATCCTTTCAAGCGATGGTTGACAAATATCTCGCAGTTTAAATTGCGGTGAGGCAGTGAGTCCAAGCTCAAATATTACGTGTCCTAAAAAATAATTACGGCGATTCGGGGGTCGCATTACCCAACCCTGAGAGATCAGGCAGCTTAAAATTCTAAAAACTGTTGGTCTAGGAAGATTTAGCTCAGTTGCTATATCTACTAAGCGAGCACCTTCCACATTACTTGCAGCAATCGTATTAATAATTTTTACAGTTTTTTCAATACTTTGAGTACCCGTAAAAGATTGATCATCATGTTTATCCATCGTTGAAAAGTCCTTTAAATCACTTTGTTTTGATGAATTTTTTTGTTCTTATTTTTATACTTAGCTAAGCAAATATAAACTTAGAAAAAAAATTAAAAATAATGTTTTCTAATTGGAACAAGGTCAAAAGCAATTATATAAATAATATCACTACTGTCCGGCTTAACTAGGGATCCTCTGAAAAAGCCCAAAACTGATTAGTTATCCGTTTCTAACATGCTGATTTCAAACAACCGTATCTTTTGAAAATTGACTTATTCAGGGGTTCCCTAGGTAAATTTTAAATAAGAACAAATACTGGTGTGTCCTGAAGGCTGATTTTATTTGGTGCCAAATTGAGCACAAAGTTTTTTTTGTTTAATTTTCTAGAAATAAGCTTCTACGGGATAAATCACGTGTTCAGAAAACAGATGCTTACCTTTACGTGTGAGGTTTTTTTGACACCCACTGTTCTTAAATGATGAACCCGCTACATATATTGCAATCACCACGTCTTCGCCTGGGGTTAGGGGCGCCAACTCAATGGCTTTGCATATCAGTGTTAGCGCTTCTTTTCCACTAGCGCAACCTGGGCTTACCCCCCCCCTCATCAGCTAATAATGTGGGTAAACCCATTTGTTGGCAAACAAGGACCCAAATGACCCATCGACAAGAAAAACATCAACTT
>JBDNGR010000178.1:0-5356 GCA_041689165.1 Coxiellaceae bacterium | reverse complement strand
CCTCAAAGTCGACTTAAGGTGGAAGCCTAGCTTCGCAGCTTGAGGGTCGATGGGTATATCCATAGCTCTGACAAATCCCTTCTGCTATGATCTTCGCATGCAAGAGATCAAACTCGCCCATAAACTCAAAGCTCGCCATATTCTCATGATCGCCCTGGGCAGTGCTATCGGCACTGGCTTATTTTTTGGCGCTGGCGAATCGATTCAAATGGCTGGCCCATCCATTCTCGTGGCCTATCTGATCGGTGGCATTATGATGTACATCATTGTGCGCGCTTTAGGTGAAATGGCCGTTGATGAACCTAATGCCGGTTCTTTTAGTTACTATGCCTACAAATATATTGGTGACTATGCAGGCTTCTTAACAGGTTGGAATTATTGGTTTAATTACATTATTGTTTGCATGCTAGAGCTAACCGCTACCACACTATTTTTAGATTACTGGATACCTAACTCTAGCCACTGGTTACTGACTTTAATTATCCTAGTGTTCTTCAGTGGCATTAATCTTATCAATGTAAAATTTTTTGGTGAATTTGAATTCTGGTTTGCGGGCATTAAAGTTGTCACCATCATAGCGATGATTCTATTCGGCGCTTATATAATTTTCACCACGGATAACAGCGTTTCTCATGTGAGCAATTTGTGGAACCACGGTGGCTTTTTTGCGAATGGCTTGCAAGGTTTTTGCTTTGCCTTTGTGATAGTTGTTTTTTCCTTTGGCGGTACTGAGCTCGTGGGTATAGCTGCAGGCGAAGCGGAAAATCCTAAAAAAAATATTCCCATGGCGATCACTGGCATCATTGCGCGTATTTTGATTTTCTATATAGCCACTTTAGCGATCATTATGTGCCTTTATCCTTGGAATCAGATCGATGCTCATATCAGCCCCTTTGTTGATGTATTCAAACAAATCGGTTTTGCCAAGGCTGCAAGTTTAATGAATCTAGTCGCTATTAGCGCAGCGCTCTCTTCTTTTAATAGCGGCATCTATGGCACAGCACGTATGGCTTATAATTTGAGCTTACAAGGTAACGCCCCCAAACCACTAGCGCGACTAAGCCGCAACCACATCCCAACGAATGCTATTATTTTCTCTAGCCTCTTTATTCTCATTACCGTCTTACTCAATTACCTTTACCCCAAACAAGTCTTTAATATTTTACTGTCGCTTGCCACCATTGCAGCCATCATCAACTGGCTAATGATTTTAATTACTCAAGTTGCATTCAGACGCAAAAAACAAGCTACCGATATTGTTTACAAAATGCCGTTTTTTCCGTTCTCTTCCATCATCGCTATATCGTTCTTTGTCATCATCGCGTTAGTCATGACCCAAATGAGCGAAATGAAAAGCGCGATTTTTATCGCTCCGATTTGGCTAACCGTACTTAGTCTTGCTTACCTCGCAAAGAAGCATAAAAAGATTTTCAGCAAAACAAATTAGTCGCGTTTAGCAGCGCTGCCAGCAGTCGAGCTTTTGTCATTTAAATAAGAACATCGATATGGAAATCATTTTGATTAGTGCGGCACTAGCTTTTTAAGTGCTTATTTTGTAGACTATTAAAAACTTTATAGGGATCCTTAATGCACCACATCAAACGCTCCATTGTGCTCTTCACTACCTGTCTTTCACTAGGTCTTACGCAAATGAGTTTTGCATGCGACACCTTTGATCCTGGCAACGACACCGATGAATGCCTATCCAGTTGTGTTAATGCGGGCTGCGATACGGCTAATGCAGGTTGTTCTGCTTATTGTGGAATGCAAACTTTCTCTCCCGAGTAAATCTTGTCCACTAAAATACTCTTAGGAATAACAGGCAGCATAGCTGCATATAAAACGCCTGATTTAGTCAGGCGTTTACGTGAAGTTAATTTCGATGTGCGCGTCATATTAAGCGCTGCAGCCAAGGAGTTTGTCACCCCGCTAGCGCTACAAGCCGTCTCCGGAAAAATAGTGCATGAGCACATACTAGATCCTGAAAGCGAATCGGCGATGAGTCATATTGAATTGGCGCGCTGGGCCGACTTAATTTTAATTGCACCCTGCTCTGCCCATTTTATCGCTAAATTAGCACACGGTTTCGCTGATGATTTACTCAGTACTGTCTGTTTAGCGACACAAAGCAAAATTGTACTTGCACCCGCCATGAATCAAGCGATGTGGTCTAATCTCATCACACAAAGCAATATTAAGAAATTACAGGACCTGGGCTTTACTATTCTACCTACGGGTGAAGGTTTACACGCCTGTGGTGAACAAGGTTTTGGCAGAATGCTAGAATCCATAGAAATAGCACAGACGCTTAGTGATTTAATGAAAAGCACCCTACTCGCTGGAAAACGTTTTCTTATTACGGCAGGCCCCACTCAAGAAGCAATAGATCCTGTGCGCTACCTGAGCAACCACAGCTCTGGAAAAATGGGTTATGCTTTAGCGCAAGCCGCATTGCAATGTGGAGCTGCCGTTACTTTAATTAGCGGACCTACTCACTTACCAGCCCCTGCTGATGCAAAACTCATTAAAGTGACTACCGCTGAAGAAATGTTACAAGCGGTGCAAAATGAAATTAAACAACACGATGTTTTTATTAGTGCTGCTGCCGTGGCTGATTATCGTCCCGCCGAAGCTGCTGCGCAAAAAATTAAAAAAAAGTCACAAGACTTGCTTTTAAAACTTGAACCCACTATCGATATTCTAGCGACTATTGCTAAAGCTAAACCCAAAGCTTTACTGGTAGGATTTGCTGCAGAAACAGAAAATAGCTTACAGCATGGCGAAAAAAAACGCTGCACTAAAGCTCTTGATTTCATGATTGTCAACGACGTAAGTAGAATGGATATTGGCTTTAACAGTGATGAGAATGAAGTAACCATCTTATCCAAAGATAAGCCTATTCACTTAGCTAAAGCCACTAAACGCGAAATCGCGCGACAGATTATGGAAGTCATTGCGGGGTCAGAACTTACTTGATCGTTGGGCTGTAGGGGCGGGGCCCTGTCCCCGCCCTCCCAATTGTACATTGATGTTGTTTTACAAATAGAATTAACACATTCAGTACTGATCCACCTAAAAGAGGGCAGGCAGCCAATTTACCCACCAGGCCCCGCCCCTACAGCACAAACTACGCATGCTCTTCTTTTAAATAAATATCAAATTGTTTTTGTGCGTCATTAACGCGTGTTTTCAGCGCTAAATATAAAATAACCATTGAAAAGAGACCAATAGTTAAGAAATCCCAGCCAAAAGTAATTAAAGCTAACCCACCAAAAGAACCCAAGTATGAAATTAGAGTTAAGCCCAACAAATAAGGAACTAGCCAATATAAAGATTTAACGCCCAATGATTCTCGTTTCACTTTGCCGCGCACAAAAGCCGTAGCTAAAAATATCAAACCAACTAAAACCGCGATCGCAAGACGTGAAATTGTTTCCCAACCTGTCCAGTAACTAATTAAGTTACAGCAATAAAAAGCAATTAGGCATAACACATTAGCCAATGGTAAACGGAAAGGTCGTTCTTGATTAGGTAATTGACGTCGCAGACATAATAAAGCGATGGGGCCCATCGCATATGAAATAACCACGGCCGAGACTAAAAAGCTCACCATGGTTTGCCATCCTGGCAAAGGTAAAAACAAAAACATGCCCACTACAAAGTTCAAAGCGATTGCCGCGATCGGCATGCTTTCAGCATTCAACTTAGTTAAGAATTGTGGCAAATAACCATTTTTACTCATCGCATAAATAATACGTGCGGTGGAAGTGACGTAAATCAAACCGGCACCTAAGGGTGAGACAGCGGCATCTACAAACAAAAGCTTAACCAACCAAGTCAAACCTAAAATACCCGCAATACCAACAAAGGGTCCAATATCACCAGCAAAAGATAATTTGTCCCAGCCAAGCGCAAAATCGAGCGGATTTAGAGCTCCCAAGAAAGCTACTTGCAAGCCTAAATACATCAGCAAACAGCAAATCACTGAACCTACAACTGCTAACGGAATAGCGAGTTGCGAATCTCGCGTTTCTCCCGCTAACTCCACCCCATGCTTAAACCCGGTAAATGCAAAGGCAATACCGCCACTCGCAATAGCAGTCAAAATACCCGGCCAGTTTGAGACATGCAGATCACCCATCGTAGCAAAAGTCGCCACGTGAAATTCGGTTTTAATTAAAAAGAGAATGGTGGCAACGATTACCAATACTTTGAAAGAGAATAATACAAAATTAAAGCCAATCAGTCCTCTGAAGCTCGCCACATTAAGGACACAGAGTGCTAGCATAATTAAGGTCGCACAAAATAAACCTAAGCCGGTGAGCACCGGCATGCCATGAAGACTGTGCATTAAGCTCGGAAAGAAAGTAGACGCATATTGTAAAACCGCTTGCACTTCGATAGGTGCCATCGTGACGCACGACAACCATGAGACCCAGCTAATCACGTAACCTGTGATCACACCATGACTGAGCTGTGCGAAACGTGTGGTGCCACCGGCAATCGGTAGCATGGTTGATAATTCGGCGAAAGTAAGTGCTATTAAAACGGTTGCACCGCCACCCAGTAACCACGAAAGAATAACGGCCGGACCCGCTAATTTAGCCGCATAAAAGGGCGCAAATAACCAAGCCGAGCCGATCATACCATTAACGCTTAATAGCAGCATGTGTAAAGGCGTGAAGCGGCGGTGCAACTTGGCCATAAAAATCCTTTTTTGTTATTCCAAGAACTTAAATTACTAGCAGCTTAATAAACGATGATTGCTTTAGCTGTCGTTTCGTTATCACCCATGAAAATATCAATTACACCATTAGCGCCAATTGAAGCCGCTTGACGACGTAATTCAGCATTGCTTTGTTTTGGACTACGCGGAAAACCAATAATATTTTCGCGTTCTGCACCTACAAAACCAATCACCCGATAGCGTGCTGGTCTATGATTACCGTAATACAACATTACTTGAGATGGCTTTATCGCATGATATTGCGGCACATCAGCTTGCGCGGCACCACCAAACGCATTGAATGATTGAAGTTGACCCGTAGTTTGATTACAAGCCGTTAACAATAACAGACTCAAGCTACAAATTAACAAGCATCTGTGCATTACTTTTTGTCTCTCGCTGGCGGTAACATATAAACTATAGCGGCTTTTAGATTTTCATCACTGCATTCAAAACAGCCACCACGCGGTGGCATATGACCGATACCCGCATCAGCCATCTTAAACAAAGCCGCTAAACTGAGTGACTGATAAACTTGCCAATCTTTTGAATTCTGCAAGCGTGGAGCTCCGACATTAATAACAGGCTGAGGGGCATGGCAACTGGCGCAGAATTCTTTATAAATTTGCT
>JBDNGR010000177.1:0-4840 GCA_041689165.1 Coxiellaceae bacterium | reverse complement strand
CATCATAATAACGTTCACTACACGTCGCCAGATGAATCGTCGGTTCCCAGTCGTAATCGTAAGTAATATCATTTTGCCAATAAAAGGCTTGAGCGTGTCTGCATGGAGAATTGAATCAATTTGTGGAAAGCATTTTCTAAGATGTTCAAAGATCACCAGGCTGGTTAGCTCGCGATTCATCTCGCGACGCGAACCCAACCTGAAAACAAAGGCCAATAGACCAAAGAGCATTAACACACAAACTTTATGCTTGATACTCTGTGCTCGACGAGGATCCGGCAGTTTAGAAAAACGTCGGATCAGATTAGGGAGCATGCTGCGCCACGCTTTTAATTGTGCGGAGATTATCTCAGCTCGACACTCACGTTCCTCATCCATGGTTTGATAGCTACACTTGCGGTTGTGTGCCTTTGTCACGGGAATAATATCAGCACTTCAACGCTCACGCAAATTGACCCACCTATGCTCACCAAAATTGACCCACCCCTGCTGGCATTGTAATTTTTTTTACCAATCTATAATTTTTAAAAATCACATCTCTTGATAAATAATCACCGGCTCCTAATTTCTTTGTTAATTCCAAAATCCCTAGAGGCAAAATTTCTTGCCAATGAAATTAGAAAGCAAATTAAAAGAATCAGGTGACAAGCTAGCTAAAGTTTTGTAGAAAGGACGGGCTGGTAAAACAATCCGTAAAACCTGCGATGATGAGCAACAACTTGCTGGTACAGCTCATCTTCACAGCCACCAACCCGGATGGAGATTATCTTTATTTATTGTATGTAAGTCTAGTTTTTCTCAGCAAAAAAATAATAAAAATAAAAAAGCTGATGAAAGATTCTTCGCGTTTATTCAATTGTGCCGTTTGTCATGAGTTGGTCAACATCTGTAGTGACTGCGATCGAGGTAATATTTATTGCAGTGAATTCTGCTCGATGGCTGCGCGTAAAGAAGCTCAACGTGAGGCAGGGCAACGATACCAAGCAACTATTAAAGGACGCATCCATCATGCCCAACGCCAGGCTGCTTATCGTCGTCGTGAACGAGAGAAAATCGAAGAAATAAAAAAAGTGACGCATCAGGGTTCTCAAGTTGGTGATCCCAATGATCTACTAACGGCTGTACCAATAGTAGGAAAAAATCATGTTGTTATCGTTGAAGTGAGAGAAAGTCGTTGCTGTGATTTTTGTTCAGCGGGTAAATTCCAGTATTTTCGCTCTGATTTTATTCATCATCACCTTGCAAAGACTGCAGTGACTATTTCTACTGGCTCACAAGGACCTTAAGTCAATAATAGAAGGAAAGTATCATGGCTATTTCAACAGAACTAGAAGCTAGTAAAGCATATCTCTGTATGAATATGCCCACTAAAACATTGATGACGATCGAGCACCACAGCTTACAGTTAGTGTATGCACCGCTGCGTTTACACCGTCGCCCGTTAATCAATAAACTCATGACCTCTATCGAAGAACATGGTCAACTGGTACCCGTGGTGGTGGTTCCATCGGGTCATCATCAATGGATGCTGATGGACGGTTATGTACGGGTTAATGCATTAAGGCACCTCGGCAAAGATACCGTCAACGCAGAAGCTTGGAACTGCGATCCATCAGAAGCACTCTTAATCCTGTTAACAGAACATCAATCGCGCCCTTGGGAAGCCATTGAGGAAGCGTTGTTATTACAAGAGTTGCATACACAACATAAATTCTCACAAAACGATATAGCCGCTCGTGTGGGCCGTGATAAAAGCTGGGTTAGCCGTCGCTTATCGTTGTTAGACGGATTATCAGAATCGATCCGGGAAGCGATGATCAGTGACAAGCTATCCTTGTGGAGCGCTACGCGAGTCTTAGTACCGTTGGCGCGCGCCAACGCCGAGCATGCTGAGAGTTTATTAAATCATTTATTAAAGCATGTCGTGAGTACGCGCTCCCTTGGGGATTTTTATCATCATTATCAACGCTCGAACCATCAGCAGCGTTCAAAGATGGTCAATGACTTGGATTTATTCTTTAAAGCGCAGGCTTCCTTAATCGTTGAAAAACAAACTCAGCAATTGCAAGCGGGGCCTGAAGGACAATGGTGCTCAAAATTGCGTTTAATCAAAAAAACCTTACAGGCCTTGACGGCATTAACGGCCAGTGTATTAACACCGCCATCAAAAAATATAGAACACTGCGAAGCGATTGAAGTATTCAACCAGGTCGCAACAGAATTTGAGTTATTAACCAAGTCCGTGAGGAGGTTCGTCGATGTATAACAAAGAGATCCGACAGACAGTGATCAGTCTGAAGCAAAAATGTCAGAGTATTCGAACGATCAGTCGACTGTTGTCATTGTCCCGCAATACTATTCGCACGATATTGAGCGAAGGAGCGGAGATTCCCGTTATTCAAAAAGACAATCAATGGACGGATCTGATTCCGATCATACGAGAACTGTTTACCCGTTGCAGTGGTAACGCTATTCGTATTCAAGAGATTTTAAAAAGTGATTATGATGCTGATATTGCTTACAGTACGTTGACACGTTTAATCCAAGAGCATTCGCTGCGTGCGCCGATTCAGCGCGTTGGAGAATATCGGTTTGAACCCGGTGTTGAGATGCAACACGACACCTCGCCTCATAAGATAAAGATAGGCGACACGGTTGTTAAAGCACAATGCGCTTCGTTAGTGCTGGCCTACAGCCGTTATTTATTCATGCAATACTATCCTTGCTTCACACGCTTTGAAGCGAAAACATTTTTAAAAATGGCATTTGAGTTTATGCAGGGAACTTGCGGGCGTTGTGTGATTGATAATACCAGTGTTATTTTAGCCGCAGGCAGTGGTTCAAATGCGGTGATTGCGCCGGAGATGGGCGTATTCACGCGCATGTTTAGCTTTGAGTTTATGGCTCATAGTATTGGTCATGCCGATAGAAAAGCCTTTGTTGAAAGGCCTTTTGATTAGGGCGCATTCCGATTTTATAGGTAACATTCATTAACATCCAATCCTCCAATAAATGCCATGTTTTTCAGTAAATCCCATCGTCCAGCCTTATAATATGAGCGTAACAAAAGCATCGCATCTGCAACATCTTCATGCCAGAAAATGCCAGGGCCTTTAAGACGTAAATTAACAACACGGCGAATGCCGCTCTCAACGGCACCACTTCCAATCCGAAGCTTATCATCTTTCATTTCTTTGTAGTGCATATGTGGCAGATGTTTCTTGAAATAATCTCGCTCTCTCAGTAAGATTTTGTTTCTTGATCCCTGGCAAAGCTTTTCAATTTCTTTCATGAAGAGTTCAAGCTTGCCTCTCAATAACCGTTTTCGCTGCTTACTTACCCATTGCTTGACTTCTGCTGCCTTCCATTTTTTTAGAGAGGCAATGCTACTCAGGTGCTCAACTGCATGATAAAAATCTAAAACGAGTACGCATTGAGTTGCTTTAATTCCTAAATTAGAAATTAACCCAACTACGCGCTCCCATATCCATTTTGCACCATCCGATACAAATAATAATTTATCTGCAAGAGTAACACCCAGTTTTTTAAGATAGTAAAGCAACATTTCAAAAATGACATCAGGCCCATCTAAGCTCGCATCCATAATCGGTGCAATTTTACGGTCTTTTTCACCATTCTCATTGATAACATAAATTAATATGAGCTTAGGTTCTCGCCAGTCTGTTTTGTAACGGCTACGCCCCTTTTTTGTTTTATTACCACGTTTATTTTTACGGATACGTATCCTGCCGCCATCTGTAGATATAACCACACGTTTTCCTTTAAATTCTTGGCTTAACGGAACCTTCTCTGATTCAAAGCAAGCTCTTGCGCGCAGAGCAAAGCGTTTAAATATCATTCGGATTGTTTTGACATCCAATTTAAATCCATAAAGCGTCTCCATTAAACGCTTAGATTCCTCCAGTGAGCAAGCGGCTGTCGCAAATAAACTAATTCTGGAACACATTGCTGAGGTACATCTATCATGAATCCCTAACAATAATAATTTAGGATAAAAACCTTTTCTGCCACGCATTTTTTTGATATCGCTTTTTTGATGATAATAAGGCGTCATGATGCTTATAGCAGTACCACCGAGTAAATGAATTTTTACAGCACGATATCCCATATTTTTATATTTCCTTGGCAAGGATTTGATTAATTCTTTTTCGGCTTGATCCGCATCCTGACTCACCAGCGCTTCCTGTAACTTAACAGCTGTTATTGAATCGGCAAGCTTTGCAGCTTTTGCATGTACTGCCATTTCAAATGCTTCAAGAGCATCAGCATCAGTAATATTGACAGGGATGGCACTGATTTCTTGAATTTCTAACATGAAAGACTCGACAGTTGCTTTTAAATTTGAAATGATAGTGTTGCTGCTGAATGTGTTATCCATAACGATTCCTTTTACTTTTGTTGGTGAAAATAACGTTTTTAATACATTTCAGCAGCAAATTAAAGAGATTTTACAAATAATTGTTAGCAGATCACTGCAAATCCATTTGAAATTCTATGAAGAAGATATCTCTGTTATCCTTTCAACGAGCCGAAACAGCCCCCGAATTGGTGGGTTGGTGAAGTAAATTGCTAGCAAAACTTACCTATTTTTTGGGAATGCGCCCGTGATAGCCTCTGTTTTTTTCAGTATTGATGCTATCTTCAATTAACCATTTTTTTCGAGCACCTACATTAAATAGCTCATGCACGTTATCGATGTTGACTCTGACGCTGGATATCCGAGCGTGTTCAGAAAAACAATCGATGATTTCTCCCGTATTTTTATCCACGTCATAATAACGTTCTATACAGGCCGCCAAATGAATCGTCAGTTCCCAGT
>JBDNGR010000176.1:0-1586 GCA_041689165.1 Coxiellaceae bacterium | reverse complement strand
GTATTTAAATGAGCTTGGTGTTGAGTTAGGGGAAAATTTTTGCCGCTTAGAGCAATACTGGCTTGGTAACCATGAAATATTAGGTAAAGTGGGCACGCTTCCTCATCATTTTACCCCAAATACAAATTTGACGGCGGGTATGATTGATTCATTTTTTCAATTAGGGATGGCATACCTTTTGGAATTTGTGCCTGACATGAAGCATTTCCTGGTCCCCGTTTCAATCAAACAATTTATATGCCGTGATAGTCAGCTTACTCCGACGTGGGTTTATTGTGTCTTAGAACAAGAACGTTTAAAACATCATGAATACGTTTTTGATATTACTATTTATGACGCCGAAGCAAGGCTGGTTGTAAAAATCGAAAAACTCCATGCCAAGCCTATGCCTAAGCAGGTATTGCTGAACAATTTCTTACGCCAAAACAAAGGCATGCATTATCAGCTCACGACCATTAAGCAAGCTCTCGATGCCAAGTTTGAGAGCGTGGCACCCAACGATGTTAATTGGTTGGTTGTGACTGATGGGCGAGAGTTAGCTAAGCAGGTGGTCAAGCAGTTACAAATTCAAAACTTTAAAGTTAATGTAGTTTATTACCAGGAATCTGAGCCCGATGCAGTTAACGTGTTATTACAGCAGTTGGATCACAATAAGCACTACCGAATACTACTCGTTTTGAATTCTCAAGCTCAAAGTCAACATTTAGATGTTTCGCCTGTTAAAACGTTTTTTCACGTTATGAATACCCTTATAGCTAATGAGACGCTTCAAAAAACCAGCATTAGCTTGATCACGGAAAATATTTTTTCGTATAGTAAACTTAATCTCAATAATTATCCGTTGCCGGTGTTGGCCAGAACATTTAACGCCGAGTTCAACAGTCTGCATGTTAATCATATAGATGTCTGTGATTTTAAAACTGAGCAATTAGCCGCTGAGAAAATCTTATTTGAATTACTGCATTCACAATCACCAAAAGAATTTACTGTCATCTATTCAGGGGGCAACCGTTATGTTCAGCGTATCGAGGCTATTCAGCAAGAGCGTAGTGACGTTATAGAGTCTCAGTTTGATAAGGATAGTACTTATTTAATTACTGGTGGCACAGGCGCTATAGGAACAAAATTGGCAAAAAAACTCATTGAGAGTGGCGTGCGAACTATTGTTTTATCAGCAAGGAGCAATACCCATAATACGTTAAAGCCATTACTGCAATTTGCACAAGCCAATTCAGTACGTATAGAGGTGATTGCAAGTGATGTTGCGAAGTTAGAGGATTGTAAAAAATTATTTGCGCAGATCAAAAAGACTTTACCTCCTCTTAAAGGTATTTTTCATCTTGCCGGTGCGCTAGCAGATGGAATAATTCTAAACCAGACTTGGGAAAGGTATCAGCAGACAATACAACCGAAAGCAAATGGCGCATGGAATCTACATTGTCTCTCGCAGGACATGTCATTGGATTACTTCGTTTTGTTTTCGTCACTAGCATCAATAATTGGTTCAAAAGGACAATCAAATTATTCAGTGGCCAATGCTTATTTAGATGGTTTAGCGCGTTATAGACAGCAAAATAATTTACCCG
>JBDNGR010000175.1:0-1537 GCA_041689165.1 Coxiellaceae bacterium | reverse complement strand
CTTGTCCCTGAGAACTCCATCACCAAGATTAAATTTTGTGAAGATCTCTCAGAGACAAGCCGCGAGACGTAGGCGGGGAGAGTTTATGCCATTAGAGTGTGGCCAGGGCTACAGAATTGCGGTTCTCAAACTGCCCAGAACGAGGACTATCTGGGTTTAAAACCCGCATCTCTAAACTCTTCAGCCTGCAATTTTGCGGCCAATTCTTCACTACTGAGTGCTTCGGATTTTTCTTTTTTTATCGCTTTACTCGCTTGCGAAAAAATACTTTGCCGGCCTTTAATAAGGTGGTAAACAGCATCTTTGTAAAACGCCGAAGGATTCTGCTGGGCGCTAGTGGTGGCCGTAAATATTTTTTTCTCGGCGGTCGTTAATTTAGACATTCTATCCGTGCTTGGTTTAGTCGGTGTATCACCCCGGCTAGTATGTGTATCCACACGGGTAGATTGAACTACAGGAATTCTAACCTGTGGCTCAGGTAAAGCCTGGGTTACTTTGCGGCTTGCCTGGCGCAGTGAGTCATTTTTATTACCCTGCAGGTCTAAGGCAGTAATAAGAGCCTGGTTGTAATGCTTATCGCTAGCGCCAAATTCTTTCATTTTTTTGTTGCTATAGGCGCAGGTGAAATCACCACACGCATAGCCGTCTGTTTGTGGATGAGTGGGGCCTGTGGTCTTGATGGTTATTTGACTTGGCTTAATCCCGCATTTTTGTAATAAATCCAGCGACAGTTGTTTAATGGCATTAGCACCAATGGAGCCATAGGGGTCAAATAGTTCAAGCTGATAGTTACCTTTACCATCAACTGGTTTGGTTAAATACATACCGCGCCAGTGGCCAGGGCCTACCGGGATAACAACATGGTTAATTCGTTTGTCTTGTAGCGCTGCAGCTATTCCTTCCTGCACCACATCCGTGGATCGGTCAAAGCGGTTTACTGGGGCTAGTACTTCAACATTCCCATGGGATTTAGGCATTAACAAGGTCATATCATGGTCTTGCAATTGGTCGCGCAATCCACGTTGATGGATATTTTTTTGATCGAAACGGCCTTGGGCACCATGTTGACGTTTATTTTCATCGGTTTCCCGATCCATTTGCTCTACGACTAAGGAGTACATGAAATCAACTACGTTTTTACGTGAGGACTTGGGAAAAGACTTTTGCAGTTGAGCTGCAACCAGGTTAATGACCCTGGGGCTTTGCTGACTTAAACGTACATCATTAGTAGCTGCCAGTGTATTAAGTGCGGTTAGACGTTGTACCTGTTCCGGAGTAAGTTTTTTTTTGGAATAAGCGGCTGTCAAAGCTTGCAAGCTTTGGTTTTGAATTTTTTGACTTAATGCCATTTTATTACTCCTTAATCTTTCTCACGATTCTATACAAATAAGCGTGATTTCTATTTGTAAGTTTATCGCATGAACATTAAGGAAATATGATGTAATGGACAAAAAGCGCACATAAAACAGGAGCGTGTTTCTCAGCACAGAATACGGCGCGTGCGCTTGGCAGAATCTGATCTTCTGGGGGGCGTTTT
>JBDNGR010000174.1:0-2129 GCA_041689165.1 Coxiellaceae bacterium | reverse complement strand
TCAAACGACTGCTTGTCGAGTTCTGCCAGGGGATGAGAAGGCATGGTCGCTGTGCTGTGCACGTCGATTATGTCAAAGGCCGTATCCCAGCCGATGGTAGTGGTGTCTGTATCGTCGGTGTCGGCGCTATCTGGCTCGGACAGGCTGTCGATAAGGCCGGGGAAGCCGGGCACGCTTGACCCGGACAAGATTTTACGAATCACCCACAGCTCGGATTCCAGCGCCTGCATGCTCAGGCGAATCGCGTCCATCCCAGTTTGGTCGCCCGCTGCAATGGCGTCGCGGTTTAGCTGCATCAACAGGCTGCACACCAGCATGCACACCGCCTGGTGGGGATAAGTCTGGGTGAAAGGATGATCTGACCATCGCCGGTGTTCCTGCAGACTCAGGATGTCGGATGAAACGGCAGTCAAAAGTACAGCGCGTGCGCTTTCGTCCAGCCCCTGCGCGGCTTGGCTGAATGTTTCAAAACAGTGGGGCATGGCCAGGCTTTGAAAGCACGCTGCGCTGGCCTGATCAAGTTGGGTATTACCCGACCCGCCAGTGCTAAAGACGAGGTAATTGCGCATGCCCAAAGCAAGTAAGGTACGGAGAAATTGTGGTGTCGAAGGGAGGGACTCACCAACGCATTGGATGATGGTTTTGGCGGCGCTGGTAAGCGGGAAGGTCGAGTGGCCAGACGGCTTGAACGCCGTGCCAGCATCCACGTTCGCATCAAGCTGGACCAGGTCTGCGGCGCTGCAGCGCAATGACCAGTGAAGCAGGGCATCCAGCCAGCATAAACTAAGCGTTGCCGGATCGCGATGGAGGGCGGGTTGCCGCATGCGTTGAACGAGGGCAGGTGTGACGAGAAAACGGGGTTTGGCTAGCCCTGCATCGTCATGCTCAATGGGCAGATCGCCCCTGTCCCGCAACACAACGCCGGGCAGCCTGATCCATTGGGTATAGGTAAGCAATGCGCCCGCTAATTCCGCGGCACTGATGGCATCCAGCATATTCCTGGCAAGCGCGGCCCAGCTCACGCCTTGCGCATGATTACCTGCGGATGCGGCTACTACGCCGTGCACGCGTTCTTCCGCAGACAATTGACTCATACGGTTATAGGCGCCACGCAATTTAAATGAAAACACAGGCTGTAAATCTTCACGTTTTAACAGCACGGTATTATTAGTTTTCTGAGATAATCGCGGCATAATATCAAGCGGCGTCTCAATAGCCACATCGTACACGCGCGCTTTCAGGATTTTTTCGACATATTCAGTCAGCATGACCACACAATTCTTCACTATAATTAATCAATAATAGTGCTTACGTTAACACTGCCGCTGATTTATCTCTATAATTGGCAGGATAATTTACCAAATAAATAATTAAGGAATATGTAATGACTGCTGATGAAATGAAGAAACAAGCCGCGTATGCTGCACTAGCGCACATTGATACTAATGGCATCGTGGGCGTAGGTACAGGTTCAACGGTTAATCATTTTATTGACGCATTAGCGACGATTAAACATAAGATTGAAGGTGCGGTTTCTAGCTCTATCGTTTCAACTCAACGCTTAGAAGCTCACGGCATTCAAGTATTTGATTTAAATTCAGTGGGTCAGATCGCGATTTATGTTGATGGTGCCGATGAATCAAACCACAATTTGCAATTAATTAAAGGCGGCGGCGGCGCATTAACACGCGAAAAAATCATCGCAGCCGCTAGTGATAAATTTGTCTGTATCGCAGATGAAAGCAAGTTAGTTGATATCTTAGGTACCTTCCCATTACCCGTTGAAGTAGTGCCCATGGCCCGTAGTTATGTGGCACGTGAAATTGTCAAAATGGGTGGTCAACCTGTTTACCGCGAAGGCTTTATCACCGATAACAGTAATGTCATTTTAGATGTTCATGGCTGGGAGATCATGGAGCCAATTAAACTAGAAAAGGAATTGAATAATATCGTCGGTGTAGTTTCCAACGGTTTATTTGCAATGCGCCCTGCCGATGTATTGTTATTAGGTAGCGAAAGCGGCACAAGAACAGTTTATGCTCAATAGGCTAAGCCTCTAAGATAAGCTCATGCTTTCGAGCGTGAGACCTCACTTCTTCACAAAAGTAGTAATTAAAACGCCATGTTTA
>JBDNGR010000173.1:0-3693 GCA_041689165.1 Coxiellaceae bacterium | reverse complement strand
TTCGAAGCCATTCACCGCCGCCCAATGAATGGGAAGATTGGCATTGCGGCTTTTATTGTTAACTTGAGCACCTAATTTGATCAGTTGTCGCGCAATAGCGGTTTGACCTGCTTTACAGGCCCAGGCAAGAGCGGCATCCCCCTCTTTGTCAGCCAGATTAACATCGGCACTGTTCAAGAGAAGGAAATGCACAATTTCTTCATAACCATGTTTTATTGCTAAATGAAGCGGTGTTTCGCCAAGCTTATTTTTTGTATTGGCGTTACCACCATGCTCGATTAGGGTCTTAATAATATTAAGATGACCCGATTGAGCGGCCTTATGTAATAAAGAATTTTGATTTTCACCATAGAGCTTAAATTCTAATGGTTCTGGGCGTAAGGTTGAGCCCTCATGCAAAAGTTTGGTGGTTTCTTCATAGCGTCCACTCACTACCGCACAACGCAATTGTTCATTGATTTCACGTTGTCTGGCATATTCTCGCGTTCTTTCGATTAGCGGTGAATAGGCGGCCTGGCTTGCAGTGTATGGGAAACTGGGCTCTGATACCTGCATGCGTTGCGGCAAGTCAGCGCCATGTAATAGGTAATCAGCGGTACAAACAATATTTTCGGCGGCGAAGGCGCGTAGCAGGGTGGCTATGGCAGGTTTTGAGAGTGTAGAGTAGCGACCATCTTCCCAATTTTGCAGAGAACCTTTAGGAATCCCGTGTTTTTCACTAAACGCTCGGCGCGAAAGATGGGTTCTTTTGCGTAGCTCTCTAACTCGCCGGCCTTGGGCGGCTGATGGTGGGGTCTTGGGGTCCATTAATCTGTGCCTCTACTCTAGCTCAAATGCGCTAATTGAAATGGCGTGATCTTACTATAAGCCTGCCCGATAAAAAATACTCCAAAAAATCTTATAGTTAACTACCACTCAGCTCTTGTGGGAGTTCGTTATGAAGCTCTAGTAAGATTAAATTTTCTAAAATTAATTAATTTATATTTATAAATCTATAATTGATGCTAGTATTGTCGTTATGAAAAAATATCAGTCATTTTTAATTTTCATGGATCTTAGTTTAGGTTACTTAGCAGGAGAGAAATTATGAAACATAGCCCCCTTAACTTTGATATGACTCGTGTTCAATACCTTAACTATGTGGCGGTGGCCTTGATCCATTTGGCAGGCAACCATGCTCCTACTGAGGTTGATATCAGACATGTGGAACAAGAATTGAATTCTATTTTTAAACGCTTAGCTAATAAGAAATTGTATGCAACGCGTGAAGTTCAACAACCAGAAAATAATTGCATACAGTAATGTAAGTTTCCCAAACCACCATTGGGTTTGCCTAATATAATTATTTTTCAAAGAGTTGATTTTAAATTTTCAAATTCACTAAAAATTCAAAATAAGTGTGTTATAAAAATACGGTGAGCGAATGAATAAAAAATGTGGACATTAAGGATTGGTTAAATGTCGGATACTCCAATACACTGTATTGCTAAAACCAGATTGATTGATATTTCTGCGGCGTATTTTATGCAAGCAGGTTATCGCGCTTCAGGGCTAAGTAAAATTGCTTTACAAGCTAATATTGATAAATCCACGATTTATCATTACTTCGACTCAAAAAAAGATATTGCTGTTCATGTTATTAAGAAGGTTAGCGAATTCTATGAGCATAGTTTATTCGCTTTAGTTAATAAAAATATTCTCAATCCCGAAGACAAAATTATGGAGTTTATTAAAACTCTCAAGAACCTAATGTTAGATGAGGGGATGCAGCTAATTATTATTCCAGTATTCGCATTCGAAAGTATTCCCGAATTAGTTGAACCTATTCACCATCATCAAGAACGATGGATTGAAGTCATGAGCAATTTATTGTCTCCGATATATAGCTCTTATTTAGCCGAAAAGTTCGCACGTAGTGGGTGGCGCTTAATTATTGGTACTTTTCTCGATATCAAAATTGAGCATTCAGCTCTAAGACGAGTGGCTATTGTGGGTGAACTTGAATCTGCGCTCAAACGATTGTGGCTAAAAGAGGATTTTTGATCAGGCTAACAAGCATGCAGCAACTAGTCTATTTCTTTAGAGCGCAATGACGGTGTGTTGTAGAGGTAAGTCACAACCAGTGCGCGTGTCTTTGTGGTTTGAGCAAGCTCGCACGAGCTAATTTATCGACCCCAAAAGCAGCCACAACCACTGGCGGCTTTATCATCAACTATTACGACATTGTTAGCTCGCTGAGTGGTCAACGAAGGAGGTGTTGCGGAACTAACTTTTGCTTGTGCTTCCCTATAAAAGTTGGCGAATGGCATTGCTGCAGGTATTGCTGAGGCTCCCTCGCCGCTTGAGACTAAAGTTGTAGGACTCGGTCCTGCTGAATGTTCAGAGGATGATATAGCAGGATCAGCTATCGGTGCTGCCACCGCGGCTTCTCGTACTCTAGCTATTGCTTCCTCTACAGCTGCGCGTGCAGCAGCTTCGCTAGCTCGTGTTTCAGCTTCGGCGCGTGCCTTGGCAACAGCTTGTCGTTCTGCAGCTTCAATGGTCACAGTACGAGCTTCTGCTTGCAACATGATTTGTGATAGACGAGCGGCATCACGTTTCATGATAAGAGCATCTTTGGCTTCTTCAACATCTTCCACTTGGTTTAAACCGATTTCAAGAAGAGAATATTCATAAGCAATTTGCAGTACAGTTAATTCTACCAGCTGTTGTTCTGCTGCTAAAGGCCCGCTTTGTTCAGCCCATGTAGAAACAATAGTGTCGCGCATATGAATATGTGCGCATATATTTTCTAGGGCGGGCTTCAGCATTAGCTGTTCCCTTAGAAGTTGTTGTACAAAGGGATCGTGCAAATATTCTTCTGTTGTTAAGTGGCGCGCTAGGTATCCTAATTCAATATCGATGGCTAATTGACGAGCATTGAGTCTTTTAAACTCAGCAACAAAAAAATCTCTATCATCGTTGCTGCGGTTCGGATTATCAGAAAAAGCAAAATCACCAAGTGAAGCTAGCCAGCGAATAGCCTCGGCCTTTTTATCAGCAGGGTTGGTAGAGGCTATAGGACCATGAAGTAATTCAAAGAAAACTGTTTTGGTTGATTCAGTGTCCCAGCGACCATCCCCCTCAATGAATTTCATTAACTCTGCTTTATTGGCAATTTTTGTTTCTAAAGCTTTTAGAAAGGCATCAGCGGCTATATCGCTTGCCATAAAAAAAGAAAAGCCTCGGCGATATGAGCGGACAGTTTTAACCAAGGCTAAGCTATGTTTAAACCATTCGTTGTAGCTCATGAATTGAGTGCGATAAAGATTAATATCAATTTTACTGCATTGGGATAAAGTTTCTCGTTTGAGTAGTGCGATATATTCAGCTAATTCACGTGGGCTTAGCAAGATCTTATGGGCAAGTACCACTTGGTTGAACAGTTCTGGGTTTCCTCCTTTATCTGGGTGAGTTTGAAGGACGGCTTTGTGGTAAGCTCGCGCAATTTGATCGGGGCTCGCATCTTCTGAAACTCCAAGTAACTTTCTTAATTCGACTATTGATAAATGTCGCATCGAGATACCTCATCTACTGTTTGTAAGATAGGTATAGGGTATCAAGTTAGGATTAACGTTTTCTTAAGGGCAGCTCTATACCCATCGCACCTCAAGATGCGAGTTGTAAGTTCCATCTTGACGTCGCATTAGCCCG
>JBDNGR010000172.1:0-9347 GCA_041689165.1 Coxiellaceae bacterium | reverse complement strand
ATAAAACGCGACAGATACAAGTCTTCAGTCAAGCCGGAAGCCAAAATCGCATTTTTCAAGATTATCTTGCTATACGATAAAAGCACCGCGAGCTCAGGACGCGTCAAACCTTTAGCTGCCAGTTTACGTTCTTGTAGTTCCTTATCGGCAGGCAAGAACTCAATGTTACGATTAATACGGCCCGCTGCGGCTTGCGTTTCAATAAAACCACGGTAAAGACCTAAATGACGCACTGAATTGAGTGCCGCTAAACTAATTGATCTGTTTTGGATATAGTTATCTTTTAAGACTAAATCAGCTACTTGTTCGGTCATCTCTACTAATAAACGATTACGATCTGCATCTGTCATTTTGCCGGAAGCCACAATCGCATTGAGTAGAATCTTGATATTGACTTCATGATCAGAACAATCCACACCAGCTGAATTATCGATAAAATCAGTATTGATCTTACCACCAGTTTGCTGTTCATATTCAATACGTCCTAATTGAGTAAAACCTAAATTACCGCCTTCACAGATAACTTTGGCCTGTAATTCACAGCCATTAATACGCACTGCATCACTAGCACGATCACCAACATCTAAATTGTTCTCATTAGTTGCTTTCACATAAGTACCGATACCACCATTCCATAACATATCAACGGGCGCTTGCAAAATAGCCCGAATCAAGTCATTGGGTGTCAATACATCGTCATCAATAGCTAAAGCTTTTTTAGCTTCCTCAGACAGCTTAATAGATTTTAGAAAGCGGTTATAAACACCACCGCCCGTTGAAATTACTTCTGGCTTATAATCCGCCCAAGTTGAGCGTGGCAAATTAAATAAACGCTTACGCTCCTTAAAACTTTGCTTAGGATCTGGATTCGGATCAATGAAGATGTGCATGTGATTGAAAACGGCTACTAACTTCATTTTTGATGATAGCAAAACGCCGTTGCCAAAAACGTCACCACTCATATCACCTATACCCACTGCAGTGAATTCGGTTTCAGCTAAATTAACGCCTAAGTCTTGAAAATGCCGTGTCGCAGAAACCCAGGTGCCACGTGCTGTGATACCCATTTTTTTATGATCATAGCCCGCTGAACCACCCGATGCGAAAGCATCTCCCAGCCAAAAACCACGCTCTAAAGCAATCGAATTCGCGATATCTGAAAAAGTAGCTGTGCCTTTGTCAGCCGCTACCACTAAGTAGGGATCATCCTCATCATAGCAAACCGTATTAGCCGGCTTAATTATATGCGTTTTTTGTATGTTATCAGTCAAATCCAGCAAGCCGCTGATAAAAGCTTTGTAGCATTCCACGCCTTCTTGTAAAACAGCATCTCGCCCTTGATCAAGCGGTAGTTGCTTTGTAACAAAACCTCCTTTGGCTCCAGCTGGTACAATCACTGAATTCTTAACCTGTTGCGCTTTCATCAAACCTAAAACCTCCACACGGAAGTCTTCACGACGATCAGACCAGCGCAAACCTCCACGTGCGACTTTAGCTGCACGTAAATGCACACCTTCGAAGCGTGGTGAGTAGACGAAGATTTCATACTTTGGCAATGGTAAGCGCAAATCAGGCACCAGCGCCGGATTAAACTTAAAGGACAAATAATTTCTAAGCTCAGCATTTTGATTAGTTTGATAATAATTGGTGCGTAAGGTCGCTTTAATCAGAGCTAAGAAATAACGTAAAATTCGATCTTCATCCAGCGAGCTTACACTTTCCATAGCACCAATAATTTTCTTCTCAATTTGTTCTGCTGCTGCATTAGGGTGAGTAGCCAAAGCTGGGTTAAACAATACTTTGAACATCTCCACTAACAAGCGCACGATTGGCGTATTATGTAAAAAGGCTCTCTCAATATAAGCTTGACTAAAAGTAAACCCTGCTTGAGTGGCATACTTGGCATAAGCGCGTAATAAGCTCACTTCACGCCAGTTCAACTTTTCTTTCAAAATAAGAGCATTAAAATGATCATTTTCAGCTTCGCCATTCCAAATTTTTGCAAATCCCTCTTGGAATATGTCACGTACCTCTTCAACAGAGAAATTGTTTAGACCCACATAAGACATGCCGAAATCATTAATCCAAACGCTCGAGCCATCATTCAAAATAATTTCATAAGGCTGCTCATCAATAACTCTCAGACGAAAGTTTTCCAGCATAGGAATAACATCGGATAGCGCAATCGTTAGCACGCGCGAATACAACTTTAAACGAATGCTGTCATTAGATGCACTACTCGGCCGATAAAAACACATACCGAGTTTATTAATAGTTGATAACTTTTCTATTTGCTGTAAATCGTAAATAGCCTGCTCGGGAACAAACACCACCTTATAGCTGACTGGAAACGCATTTTTGTAGTCTTGAAACAAACGATTACCTCGCTCCTCACCAAACTGAGTCCAGAGCAATTCTTTAAGCACATCAGTCCAAGAACGACCAATTTCAATAACACTCTTCTCAATTTCTGCGAGTTTGTATGAAACCTTTTTGTTCGGATCAACTCGTAATACATAGTTAATTCGCGCCAAAATCGATTCAGAAAAGAAAGCGGTCGTTATCACTTCGGTCGCATTGAAAGCATCAGCAAGCACTTTTTGAATACGTTGTTGAACATCTGTGGTGAAGTTTTCACGTGGCAAATACACGTAGCACGAATAGTATCTTCCATAAGGATCAGGCCGTACAAAAAGGCGCACCATACTGCGATCCTGCATTTGCAGAATGGCAATACTTAAGTCATAGAGTTGCTCAGTAGTGCTATGAAATAAATCATTTCGCGGCAAAGTCGTTAAGATGTGCAGCAACTTTTTACCCGCATAACTGCGACTAGGTAAAGCTGACTTCTTCATAATTAAAGCAACTTTTTGACGAATAAAAGGAATTTCACGCGGATCAGAGATATAAACATTACTCGTGAATAAACCGATAAAACGACGCTCTTGAACAATTTCCCCTTTTTCATTGAAAATCTTTACCCCAATATAATCCGTATGAGCTGGACGGTGCACACTGGAAACAGTATTGGTTTTAGAAATAATTAGAGTGTGCTCAGAAGATAAAGCCATCTCACGCGCTTCTTTAGCTAAATCGGTATAAAGACGCACAGCTTTACTGTTGCTCTCATCTTTTAATACACCTAAGCCTGATCCTGCTACTAGTTGCAAGGCTAGTTCATCACCCTCGCCCACCAAATGATAATCACGAGCACCTAGAAAAGTGAAATGCTCATCCAGCAACCAAGCCAAAAACGCCTTGGATTCATCTACATCTGCTTTTGGTAAACTTTTATTGGTTTTGCCCAAGTTATCCATGATGTCATGCATACGTTCGCGCATAGCCGACCAATCTAAAACAGCGGCACGCACATCTTTCAAGCCAATACGTATTTTATTTTCAATACTGCTCAAGATAGCTGGATCAGTTTGACGATCAATCTCCATATAGATTGGCGCTTCAACACTCACTCCTTTAATGTCTTTTGCCTCATCATGATGCAAAACATCCGTAATCTTGCCTTGCTTATCACGCTTGACCGCCACACCGCCCAGGTGAATTAGTAGATAGGTAGTAAAACCTAACTGATTGATCACCATTCGCATAGAATCGACTATGAATGGGCTATCGGGCGCCACGAGCTGGATAACGGTGTGACTAGATTCCCAAGCATCTTGTTTGACCTCAGGATTATAAACGTGCAATTTGACCTCATCTGGCTTAGCTTTATACATAAGCTGCCATTGCGAATAAGCGGCACCAAACAAATTAGGGATGGTATGACGCGCCAAATCAGCTGATGAAGAGCCACCGTAGTAGAGTCGAATAAATTTTACGACTAAATCAGCTTCCGATGCTTTGAGCTTTTGCTTGGCATAATTAACGACTTTATCAATCAGGGGCTTGCTCGAAGGAGAGATGTAGGACACAGATATTTACCTCGTTTTCGCTCTTACTGAGAGTTTAGGGACACGCCCTAGGTTTTTTATACAAACAGCGGTCCATTTTATGGCTTACTTATTTGCAATTCCAACTAAAATAGGCTACTTTTTACTGGGTATGGAAACCGCAACCCTTTGATAAATGCTTGCATTTGACACTGGTAGAAATTGGTGGCTATTCTATCACGCTAAAACATCAAATAGTAACCACCTGAGGACTTAAATATGCGCGTGCTCTTAGTAGAAGATGACGAATTGCTCGGCGATGGAATCTGTAGTGGTTTGAAACATTTTGGTCACACCGTTGACTGGGTCAAGGACGGCCGAGCTGCTTATAAAGCACTTACCTCTAATATTGATAGCTTCGATGTCATTGTCCTCGACATCGGCCTACCCAAACTCAACGGCCTCGAAGTTCTAAGATGTATCCGTGAAGAAAATATTGCGACCCCCGTAGTCATTCTAACTGCACGTGAAGCCATTGATGACCGAGTTAAAGGCTTAGACACGGGTGCCGATGATTACTTGACCAAACCTTTTGATCTGGAAGAGCTGGCGGCACGCCTGCGCGCGCTGCAAAGACGCTCAAAATCTCGTGCTAAACCGACCTTAGCTTATGGCGATATTGTTTTAGATCCAGCAGCCCATGTCGTTCATCTCAAAGGAGAAGAAGTATTAGTTTCTCGCCGTGAATTTGCACTCTTACAAAAACTATTAGAAAACTCAGGCAGAGTTATCTCTCGTGAACAATTGAATCAAACACTCTATGGATGGGGCGAAAATATCGACTCAAATGCGCTGGAAGTGCATATTCACAACTTACGCAAACGTTTTGGTACACATTTGATTCGTACTATACGCGGGGTCGGCTATATGGCCGAAAAACAAAGCGAACCATGACCTCTTCAATTCGTACTTTTTTACTGATCAATCTTTTACTGAGCGTAACTCTAATTACCTCACTCGCTATTATTGGTAATTTGTTTCTAGCGCACAAAGACATTCAGCTCCAACTAGACACGCAGCTTATCCGTAACACTTTACAAATGCAGGCCCTGTTTGGCGATGGGATCGATCATCGCCAAATTTCCACTATCCAAAAACGTATTAAAGAAATCCTCGACCCGAATATTTATTTAAAGGAACAGACCGGCAAGATCCAAAAAGCTTTGAGTGCTGCTCATCAAGTCAGCAGTTTCCAAATTTGGAATGCCCAAGGAAAGTTATTACTACACTCAATTACCGCGCCTCAAGCGCCACTTTCCAGCGGCCAGGAAGGCATCTCAAATTTATGGTTAAAGGGTCAGTCGTGGCGAGTTTACACCAATGTCGACCCAAAAACTCACTTAAGCTTCATGGTTGGTGAGCAAGCTAATTTCCGTCAAAAACTAGAAAATCAGCTAACCCAAGATTCTATATTTATCATGCTAGTCACTTATCCATTTTTAGGTTTATTGATTTGGATCATTGTCGGTCGCGGCTTAGAACCACTAAAAAAAATCGCCAGTGAAGTGAGCCATCGTGCTCCGTCACGGCTCTTACCCGTTGATGCAAAAGCCATTCCTGCTGAGATCGTGCCGCTCATTCAAGAACTAAATAGTTTATTCAAACGCTTGGATGACGCCTTCGAACGCGAAAAACGCTTCGCCGCTGACGCCGCGCACGAATTAAAAACACCTTTAGCTGTAATCAACACCCAGGCGCAAGTAGCACTCTGTACGCAAGACCCGCAGGTACGTAAACAAGCCTTGCAAAAACTAATTGCTGGCATCAATCGCAGTACTCATGTGATCCACCAACTATTGACCTTGAGCCGCATGATGCCAGACTCAACCATTAATGAAATCGAAAATATTAATCTTGCGAAAACTGCTGCCGAAGTTGTAGCTGATATAGCTCCAGACGCCATAAAAAAAGATATTGAAATCGAATTAATCGCCGATGAGAAACCCGCCACTATTCGAGGTAATAACACCTCCATCGGGATTCTTATGCGTAATCTCATTGATAATGCGATTCGCTACACCCCGGAACACGGTGCAGTCACTGTCAAAATTGAACAGACGCCCACGCATGTCATTTTCAAGGTAATTGATAACGGCCCGGGCATTCCTGAAGAACTACGCGAACGTGTTTTTGAACGCTTCTTCAGAATCTTGGGTAACCAAGCTTCAGGTAGTGGCCTCGGACTTGGTATCGTGCAGCAAATCGCTAAAGCCCATCAAGCTGAAATCAGTTTAGATACTCCAGCGTCTGGGCAAGGCTTGGAAGCACAGGTTAAATTTACCTCAGCTTAGCTTAGCCCGTCTTAGCACCCGGTGATCTTGTTCCTTCATCTATGCTGCGAATTTTAAGTTTCAGCTTGCGAGCAGTAGCCTGATGAGGATTGAACAAACTCGAGCATTATTAGCCAAACCCGTAATGATGTATTAAAAGTACGTGCTCATGACCAACGATGATAGCAATAGACCCACAATGACATTGTTATACTTAGCTCCAAAGTCACAGCTTTAGCTCAAAATCGCTATCCACGCTAGGTTCTAAATTTGCCTTCAACCAGTTTTTTGTTATTCACATTTTCTGTGGATAACAATGTGAATAACTTGCAGAAAAGCCTAAATACTTCGCCATAACACAGGGGTCTTGTCAGTTTGGGCAGTTTTTAGCCAAGAATAATTAATTCATATAATTCATTCGGTTAGGGTGTTTTTGTGGAAATCAAAGGCTTAGTGGCACAAATAAATTGACTCAATGACTTAGATTCGATAGACCTGTGAGCAAAAGGGTACAGACTAGTCATTTTAAAAATCGAAAGACGCTTCAATAGACAAGGAATAAAAGCCCAATGTATCGTAAACCTTTTCCCACAATCCCTGCCGGCACACAGCTGGTCACTGTAAATCAGCGCTCAGCTCTTCATTTGCAAAAACTCTATCCCGGGCACACACAGCAAATCGACAGCCTAGAAGGATGGCTTTTGAAACTTAGCCAAGCACTCCTGCCTGAGTTGCACATTCTGAGTGAAACCGAAGCTACCTACCTATGGCAGCGAGTCTTGAGCCAAAGCTTAGCGGACCATCCTCTTTTACAAGTGACGAGCACTGCCAAGCTTGCTCAATCAGCCTGGCTCAACTTGCAACTGTGGCAGCGTACGCTTGACGAACTCGACGGCAACAATAATCTCGAAGTGGAACAATTTGTGCTCTGGAGCAAAGCCTTTCAAAAAGTCTGCGCGTTATCTAAATCGCTTTGCCCCGTACAAATACCCTCCAAACTCTTGACACTAAGATCAAGAATAAAGCTGCCCCAAGAGATTCTATTGCTCGGCTTTGATGAACTGCCCCCCCTCCACCGTCACTTTTTCACCCAACTCGACTGTAAAATTAACTTCATGCAAGCTGAGTCAAAATCCCTAATCCCACAAACCTCAGTCGTGGAATTACCTAATAGTGTCGAAGAACTGTATTTAATGGCACGCTGGGCCAAAGCCTGCTTAATTGAAAACGCTGAGCATACTGTCGCCTGTATTGTTCCAGAGCTTAACCATTTGCGTAATCAAGTAATAAGAATTTTTAGCGAGATATTCAACAACTCGGATCTCGATTTTAATCTTTCAAGCGCGCACTCGTTACTTGAGTTCAACTTTATCAGAACAGCGCTACAAGTCTTAAACCTAAAAGTTATAAATAATGATTGGCAAGACTTAAGTGAATTACTCAATTCTGCTCACATTAACTCTGAGCTGGGCGATCGCTGCATGGCTGCTGAAACAGACTTAGCCTTACGTGAACATAATCACGGAAAGCTTGCCCATCTCAGCAGCATTACAAGCATTTTGATTAATCTAAAAAACGCTTATCCTGACTCAAGTTTTAGTGAGCGTTGGCAAGCTTGGCAAAGCTTGCGGATGAATACGCCTCTAAGTGCGACGCCAGCTGAGTGGGTGCAATATTTTCAGCAAGAATTAAGCGCCATAGGTTGGGCCAACAAAACATCTCAGCTGAATTCTGAGGAGCACGAATTACTCTATCATTGGAGTAAAATCTTCGAAGATTTCACGCAATACGTCAGACACAGCACAGCACTAACACGAGAGGAAGCACTACAGCTACTCGAACATATAACCCAAGCCACACTTTATCAAACGAGCAATAAAAATTCTCGACTACAAATACTCGGTATTTTGGAAGCGAGCGCTTTGAATTTCACCGCAATGTGGGTTATGGGTCTGAATGATCGCAGTTGGCCACCGGCAGCACATCCTAATCCACTCGTCCCATATTACCAACAACGTGCGTGGTTAATGCCTCATGCGAGCACAGAACGTGAACTAGACTATTGCCAAAAAATTCAAGAACGGCTGTTAAATAGCGCTGATAAGATCATTCTCAGCTTTGCTAAGGAAGATCGTAACTTAACTCAAGGGCCGAGTGCTTTAATTACTGATTATCCAACAATTAGTACAACTCAATTAGCTGAGCAATTTAAAATCCCTCCTTATACGAGCAAAGCACAGCAAATTTTTGCTAAACGGCGTGTTGAGTTTATTACAGATTCTAATGCGCCTATTCTTGGGCCAAACGAACTCATTCGCGGTGGTAGTTTTATATTAAAAGAGCAAGCGCTGTGTCCTTTCAGAGCTTTTGCTAAGCTACGACTCAACGCATTTAGCTTGAGTGAACCTGAGCTGGGACTGAGTCCGATCACTCGTGGGATTTTAGTGCACAAAGCCTTAGAACATTTTTGGCGAAAAATCAAAACTCAAGCAGCACTCATAGCACTTTCAGAAATTGAACTGCATGAAAAAATTAGTCATGCAGCTCATGCCGCCATAGCGCATAACAAAGCGAGTCTGGCCTTATTTCCGGCCCTATTAAAGATTGAAGCTGCACGCTTGATGAAGTTATTGTATGAATGGCTTAAATTTGAGAAACAACGACCCTCTTTCAAACTCATCGCTGAAGAAGCGGCTTATCAAATTGAACTGGCAAGCTTAAAACTTAATTTGCGCATTGATCGTATTGATCAACTTGAAGATGGCACTTTTCTCATCATTGATTATAAAACCGGCAACAGTAGTATTGCGGCTTGGTTTGAAGAGCGAATCACTGAGCCCCAACTGCCTCTATATGCGGCCTTTGCTTTTACTAACGCCACTGCTATTGCCCTTGCTCAACTACAAAAAGGCCAAATGCAGTTAAAGGGTATCAGCGCTGAACAAACTGAACAAAGTGGTTTGGTGCCTCTCGACGCTGGTCGCTACGATTCTGCAGAAGATTGGGAAAGTTTAGTACGTCAATGGCGCCATTATTTAACAAAAACTGCCGATGACTTTTGCTCTGGAAAGGCGTCAGTCGATCCGCACAGCCAAGCTATCACCTGTAAGCAATGTGATTTGCAGGCTTT
>JBDNGR010000171.1:0-4142 GCA_041689165.1 Coxiellaceae bacterium | reverse complement strand
TAACTTTTAGAAAAAACAAATTTATGTAGACTGGATAAACACTATAGATGAGCCTAGATGCTTAATAATGAACAGTTTTTCAGAATTAAAAGATGGATCGATTATTTTGGATGTTTTGAAAAATTTGACGAAAAAATTAAATATTTTAGAAAATTATTTTTATGAATTTATTCGATTGTCTAAAATAAAAGTTGCTCCGCTTGAAAGGCTTGAATTTGTGCTTAATACCTTAGGAGAATTCTTTCTTAAAAAAGAATTACTCTGGACCTTGCCCATTGCGGGATTAGCCTGCAAAGCCGTTGGTTTTCCCTTTATGGCGCGCCACACACGCGAAGAGATTCGTAAGAATCCTAAACTTAAAAATGCCGACATTGAAAGCGCTCGTGTAGCTTGTGAAAAATTTCGGGCTCATCCTTGCACCATCATGAACTTTGTTGAAGGCACACGCTTTAGTCCTAAAAAAGCTAAGCGGCAAGATTCACCTTATCAACATTTACTTAAACCTAAGAGCGGCGGCTTTGCGGTTGTACTATCTGAAATGAATACCACCTTGAGTGGCATTCTGAATGTCACTATTGGTTATTCCAAAGCGGATTTTAGTTTTTGGGATTTTGCGTGTGGTCGCTTAAGCAAGATCAATCTTCGTTACGAATTACTGCCTATTACCCCGGATCTAATTGGCGATTATTATCAGAATCGTTTGTATCGCGCCCACATTCAAAGTTGGTTAAACCAGCTCTGGCAAGCCAAAGATCATGTGCTGGATACTTTTCATTATGAATAACTTGCGCTTAGCGACTCGCCAAAGTCCACTAGCACTTTGGCAGGCACAATATGTCAAAGAGGCTTTACTAGAAATTGATGCTAGCCTCGACATCGTACTCGTGCCCTTAGTAACACAAGGCGACAAAGATCTCTCCGGACCCTTATCTGATAAAGGCGGCAAAGGGCTGTTTGTCAAAGAGTTGCAACGTGCCTTATTGAACCACGAAGCAGACTTTGCCGTGCATTCGGTTAAAGATATGTCTGTACTTGAAACTGAAGGCTTGTGTTTGGCCGCCATCCCTGAGCGCGCTGATCCACGCGATGCTTTTGTGTCAGTCAATTATGCAAGCCTTGCCGAGTTACCTACTAACGCTTGTGTAGGTACTTCCAGCCCGCGTCGTACCGCTGAGCTAAAAGCTTATCGATCTGATTTAAAAATTGAAGTGCTGCGCGGTAATTTACAAACCCGTCTCAGTAAATTAGAAAGTGGTCGTTACGATGCCATTATCTTAGCGGCTGCGGGTCTTGAGCGTTTAGGCTTAGCAGCTAGGATTCGTGAATTTTTACCCACTCATTTATTTATTCCCGCAATTGGCCAAGCTGCGCTCGGAATTGAGTGTCGTGATAATGACTTTGCGCTACTTAACTTATTAAAAAAATTAAATCATGCAGCCTCATTTCTCTGTGTGAGCGCCGAGCGCGCCGTTAACCGCCGTTTGGGCGGTAGCTGTTATATCCCCATCGCAGCTCACGCCATCTTAGAAAACAATCAACTACATCTACAGGCAATGGTAGCGAGCTTAAATGGTCAAAGTGTCTTTAAAGCCGCGCTTAGCGGTGCGCCTGAAAATGCTGAACAACTAGGCTTGAGCTTAGCAGAGGAATTACTAAGCCAAGGCGCACAACAGGTATTGGATTTATTTGAATGCCACTAATATTAAGACTTTTTAAAAGCAGCAATAGCAGCAGGATCGGGTCCTATCCCTGCTTTAGCAAGAACGGTACGCTGGCGCAAGCCGGGCTTCACAAATAATCCAGCACCCAGTAACGAGGTACTCTCAAGTTCACTATCAGGTCTAAGCGGGCTACCATCAAAATCTGCTTCCATTAATTCAACAGTTGAGGCATTAGACGTTCTTTTGTCTCGCAATGGAGCACATGAACCAGCGCCTGCAGCTGCAGCTGCACTAGATGATGGAACTGGGGGGCCCACTTATAGCAACAGAACCCGTTTGAACGCTGTCACTCTTCACAACAGTATGATCTGCACCCTCATCATCTAATCGTTTAAGGCTTGCTATCGCCGTGCGTCTTAACAATTCGCGTAAAGTTTTACTGGGTTTAGAACTACCATAGCTGGGATCACTTTCAATTAAAGCATTCAAAATAGTAGTATGCATTGTCGCGCTAGCTTGGTTTGGATATTCCTCAAGCAAATCAAAACTCTTATCGGCCAACTCTAAAAACTCTCGCGACTTAGCATAATAGTATGATATTAAAATAGGGCGATACTCTTCTACTGCGGCATTTGAAGCAATATTTATACCAATACGATAATAGGTGATCATTTTTTCGATCTCAGCATGTTTTTTGTACAAACCCGCGATCTTAGAATAACACTTAGCCGCTGCAGCATAGTCACCTTCCCCAATAAAGGCTTCGGCCTGCCGTTTTAGTTCATAAGACGCTTTTGCATCTGTTCCTGCCTCATTTAAACAATCTGCAAAACCACGTTTTCTGCCTAAGTAAGTCTCATCTATTCCCACAATTTTAATATGGCGCTCGAAGCTACAATCATAGCTACCACTGTTAAGTTGAACACGAAGATCCTCATAATCAGAGTTGCAGCTTGCGAGCAGTGGCCCGATGACATTCCGCAAAAGCGAACAAATAGTTGCGCTCTTTCGAGCTTTTGTGATTGAGGAAGCGGGCTAATGCGACCTCAAGATGGAACTTACAACTCGCCTATTGAGGGTCGAGAGGTATAGACTTTAAACAAATACAAAATTTATTTTGTGCCTCTCTTTAAAATTAAACCATCAAAATCTTTGTTATTTTTTAGAGTCTGGTTTTTAATTATCTACTGGTAATATGAAGAACCCGCCCTCTCTTTTTGGAAAATCAATGAAGCTACTTAGTCATTACACTATTTTAAACACGCGTCCCAAAGATCAGGCGCCTAGCTTAAGCTCTTGTTTAGAGAGTTTAGGGGCCAGCGTTATTGCTTTACCCACCATCATTATTAATGAAAGCCTTAATAACGCCTGCAACGACGTACTGGCAGAAAGTGAAATAGCCGACTATGCCATTTTCGTTAGCGCTAATGCTGTCAAATTCGCCAGAACCGCTTGGAAAGGCACACAAACTAAGATTATAGCGATTGGTAGCGGCACCGCCAGAGCTTTACAAGATGCAGGTTTTGCAGCTGTGTCGACGCCTGAAGTTTTTTCCAGTGAAGGACTGCTAGCAATGCCGGCCTTAGAGAGTGTGCGAGACAAAAGAATTATTATTTTTTGTGGCGCAGATAGTCGACAATTATTAGCTGAGACATTACGAACACGCGGAGCTCAAGTAATAGAGTGTCTCTGTTACAAGCGTGAATGCCCACCTTGTCTCAATGCTGCCCAACTTTCTGAGTTAGCGCGGGCCAAGATTAATTTAATCATTAGCACCAGCGCTGAAAGTCTCACGAATCTTTACCAAATAGTAGGAACTGGTGGCCGAGCTTGGTTACTGAACACCCGGATTTTAGTCATTAGCACTACCATGTTCGAACTTGCACATAATCTTGGATTCACTCAACCTGTTTTGGTAGCCAACAATGCCACTCCTGAAACTATTGTTAAGAAACTAATTTCGAGCTCGACGGCTAGATGAAATTTAGAAATTGCTTATAGCACCGCAGCTATCAAGCTCTTTATTGAAGATCTCTCAATCCAATGTAGAATAGAACACCCTCTCGCAGCTTGAGCTACGAGAACTATTACCCTCTCAACTCATTCTTTCGAGGTCGCGCTATGTCTGAAGAACAGCCAAACATGCCTACTGAAGTTCAAATTGAAGCAAAGCAAAATAGCACAGTACCTAACAATAACGCTGCAAGCTATCTAAGCCTGTTCCTTGCACTGCTGGCTATCGTGATCGCTGGCATCAGTTTTTGGCAGTACTTCAGTACGGCTCACGAACTGAATGAAACAAAAAGTATTGCACGCATCAACATCACCCGTCTCAGCCTAATCCAACAACAGAATCGCCGATTGCAAGCACAAATAACTGCCCTTGCTCATTACAACAATAGCTCACGCATTAGCTTACTTGAGGCTGCTGATTGGGCTCGTGCTGCATCGATGAGCCAACTCATGAATAACAGTGAAAAC
>JBDNGR010000170.1:0-4127 GCA_041689165.1 Coxiellaceae bacterium | reverse complement strand
GTATCACCGTAGAAGCTAAAATCTTAGAAAACGGAATGGTATGCACCAAATTTAATATTTCGCTAGCAGTAGCAAATTTGGATGACAAAGTACCGATTGACAGAGATAAAGCAAACAGGCTTTTAAACTTACTCCGTACTGTTGTAATAAGTCGTACACTTTTAAGATTTAGCACAATCAAACGCAAACTATTTTTAATCATTTTACCCATCGCAACTGTTCTTACAGCAGGCGCTGTAGCCCCGGCTTTAATATTTTTCTTACTACCTTTACTAAGTGGTATGGGATTGCCCTTTTTAGGTTTAGTGGGCATCGGGGCGGCTATTTCAGTCGTGAGCTTAGCAGTACTTTTCCAAGCAATAGCAGGAGTTTTCTTAGTCGTTCATCATCTGAAATCATCATCTGGTGTTTCTCAGTTGCCAGTTATCAAAGACGATGTAATTGTCATCGATCCAGTCACAACAAAAGCTTCAAAAGAAGCGGGTAGCATAATAACAAGACCCATCACCGAAGCTGAAGCTAGCCTTGAACATGCTGTTGTACCGCCAGGTGCCAGCGCTTCTTCAGCAGCCGGTCGAGCTGCAACACATGTAGATCGAACTCGTGATGAAGAAAGAGCTGATGATGATGGTGATCGTGCTACCAACAGACTAGATTCTACCGCCACAGCTGTCGGCGGCCCTGGCCCTGGTTAATCTTCAGAATAAACCTGCTACACCCATTAAATTTTCGTTTAAATACACCAAAGGGAGCCGACCACGCTCCCAGGGTGGAATTCGCGCTTCTTGGAGTAAATTTTTAAGCCTGTGCGTGCCCTGCCTTCCCGGAATTTGACAACGCTCACCGCCTTGCCGAAAACGAATCGTAATATTAGACCCGACAATATCACGGCTACTTATAAACTGCTCAATTGTTGCTATCTTCACCTCACCAAGCTCTGCTCGTAATTGTGCACGCTCAGCCGGCCACTGATAAATTTGTTGTCTAAACAATGGCTGAGGATGCATAACATAAAGTTTATTTGCAAAACGCCGACACTCAACATCTGCCCAAGAGACTAAAGGCTGAGCATCATGCTCCGCGCGCTGAGTTTGCATCATCAGCTCTTCCAGCTGCTTCGTTTCAGGTAAGGCAAAACCTAAGTTGCTAAACCAATATCGCAAAACATTCGCTTGGCGCACAGGCTTGAGTTTATTTAATTCCAGCAAGTTAATCTGGTCTACCGCCCCTGCTTGTATTTTAATTAAATCTTCTTGCGCTAATTCATCCAAAAGCTCTGCTGCAGTAGCACAATGCGCCGCACTACGTGTAAGAGTAGTTAGACTTGCTGGCCACTGGGCCTGTAATTTCGGCATAATTTGTTGGCGTAAAAAATTGCGTGCGTAATCTTCAACGACATTACTTTCATCTTCGATCCACTGTAGTTGCTGCTGTTTCGCATAAATTTCTATCTCAACACGCGAGGTGCTTAGCAAGGGCCGCCATAAGCGGCCCTGCCCTAACTCTTTCATTACAGGCATTGCCGCTAATCCCTTAGGCCCCGCACCCCGCAATAACTGCAGTACTACCGTTTCAGCTTGATCATTCGCATTGTGGGCCGTCACTAATACTTCGCCTGCTTGAAGCAATTCAGCAAACACGCGATAACGCTCTTCGCGTGCGGCCGCCTCCAAACCTAGTTCTTTTTGCTTACTCAAATACACATCCACCACCTTGAGTGGAATAGCCAAATTTTTACAAATAACAGCACAATGTTGTACCCAGGCAGTGGCATTAGGACTGATATGGTGATTAATATGCACGGCGTTTAGTGGCGTGTTGAGGTAGCTCTCTTTCAATTGAGCAATAAGGTGTAATAAGACATGTGAATCCACACCACCGCTATAGGCCACCCAGACACGTTGATGGCTGAAAATTTTGTTAGCTAGAATCGAATCCAACATTTCTCAATAATCCCTCAATTTTAATGCGTTGAATTTATTCATAAATAGCCTGCAGTCTATCCTTAGCCTTCTAGTTATTTAGGCGGATATTTTGCTGACGAGAAAGCCTTGCTTGCAGCCACTACTGGCTGAAACAAAAGCACAGATCAAAAGAGATGGGATAGAGCTTCGCGTAAGAAAGTAAAATTTAATGAGGGCGCAGTCCCAGCGCCCACACACACATTTGACAGCCACTATTTACCCACTTCTAACAAGCGTTTATAACGTTGCTCAATCAACTCATTCAAGCTTAAAGCTTCAAGCAGCTCTAAATTAGCTAGCAAACGTTTCTTTAAGTTCACCGCCATTAGCGGAATATTACGATGCGCTCCACCTAAAGGTTCGGCAATCACTTCATCAATCAAACCTAAAGAATGCAAGCGTTCGGCTGTTAAGTTCAACGCTTCTGCCGCTTCAGCAGCTTTTGCGGCACTCTTCCATAATATAGACGCACAGCCTTCTGGAGAAATCACAGAGTAATAGCTGTATTGCAGCATTAACACACGATCACCCACACCAATTGCTAGCGCACCGCCGGAACATCCCTCACCAATTATGGTACAAATGATGGGAGTTTTTAATTCAGACATCACAAACAAATTACGTGCAATAGCTTCTGATTGATTCGTTTTTTCAGCTTCCATGCCCGGGTACGCACCAGGGGTATCAATAAAAGTGAAAATTGGTAATTTGAATTTTTCGGCCATTTGCATTAGGCGCAAAGCTTTACGGAAAGCTTCGGGTGTAGCCATGCCAAAGTTGCGTTCTACTTTTTCTTTAGTACCACGACCTTTTTGGTGACCAATGACCATCACCGGTTTACCATCCAAGCGAGCAAGACCACCGACTAGCGGAGAGCCAGCTGCTGCATGACGATCACCATGCAATTCATCAAAATCCGTAAAAATTTGGTCGATATAATCGAGGGTATAAGGGCGTTGCGGATGACGCGCCATTTGCACGACTTGTTGTGCACTTAACGACGCAAAAATGGAACGCGTTAAAGCTTCACTCTTTTCTTGGAGACGAACAATCTCTTCGCTGAGGTTAATATCTTGCCCAATGCCAACATTCCGCAGTTCTTCAATTTTTTCTTGTAATTCAGCAATCGGTTGTTCGAACTCTAGGTAATTTAAATTCATAGCTTCCTCGATTAATTTATTCCTGATTCATGTTCGATGTTTGACAACTTGAATCAGCAGGTCCTTTTAAAAATTTATCTGTACCACAATAAGGGCATTGACCGTTTGCTGTCACTTGTTCAGTCGCACTCAAAGGGTTGCGACAGGCATAGCACTGAATGGTTTTAGTTTCTTGTAAAGCCGCATCAACTGCCACACGCTTATCAAACACAAAACACTCACCTTCATAATGCTCGCCACCACATTGTTCAAAATAATTTAAGATGCCACCCTCTAGTTGGTAAACTTCTTTAAAGCCATTATTCAACATTAATTGTGCCGCTTTTTCACACCGTACACCACCCGTGCAGAAAGTCACAATGGGCTTAGCTTTAAATTCTTCAGGTAAATTCTTAATGGCATCTGGAAAATCACGGAATGACTTAATATCCAAATCGACTGCTTTTTCAAACGAGCCTAAACGAATTTCATAATCATTGCGTGTATCTAAGACAACCATCTCTTTGCCTTCTGCATACCAACGCTTTAATTCTTGCGGCGCTAAATGGGGAGCCGTGGCAACTTCAGGTTGAATTTCCGGGCAACCCATCGAAATAATTTCCTTCTTGAGCCGAACCAACATTCGACTGAATGGCTGCACATCAGATGGACTTTCTTTATAGCTCAACACCCCAAAATAAGGCTGGGCCTCCATAATCTTTTTATAGCTATCGCTGGCCTCGCGCGTGCCAGACAGGAATTGATTGATACCCTCTGTGCTGAGCAATACAGTACCCTTCAGACCCAGCTTCAAGGCCTCTTCCTTCAGATAGGCCCGCAACTCAGGCAGCTCAGCCTCAGGGATACTAACAAACTTATAATTTGAGATATTTACGAAACTCATGAGCTCTCCAACTGGCCTTCCCAGGCGTCATTACAGATAAAGGGCGCCAGTATATACCTCTCGCACCTCAAGATGCGAAGTTTTAAGTTTCAGCTTGCGAGCAGTGGCCCGATGAGGATT